>CAYSUX010000009.1:27048-27356 GCA_964434315.1 uncultured archaeon | reverse complement strand
CATCATCTCATTGATGGCTATCTCCACCTGGCTTATCACCATCGATTCCGACGCCAGGATCGTACCGCTCTTCACCATAGCTGTCGGCCTGTTCCTTATCGGCAACAACATCCTGGTGATGGGCCGTTTACTGGGCTGGTTTTAAAATCCCACACCCCTGAGCCATTCATGTCAGAGGGCAGACCCCCGGCTCTAAGCTACAACGAGTCGCTTCTTTTGCAGACCCTGACCGATGAAGGTCCGGCCGATGCCGACAGGCTGGCCCGGGCCGCGGGCTCGGGTGAATTCGGCCAAAGCAGGCCGGCCAG
>CAYSUX010000009.1:0-27038 GCA_964434315.1 uncultured archaeon | reverse complement strand
GGGCATCGAGATCAAACCGGCCATCTCCGCGCTGTCGTGGTTGGCCACCAAGGGCATGGCGGAGGTAACCGAGCAGGTATCGCCCATATTCGGTCTGGCCGAGGAAGGCCGCCATCATGCCGAACACGGACTCCCTGAACGCCGGGCCCTGGTACGTTTGCAGACAGGGGCGTTCACCCTTCAGCAGGGTGTGGACAAAGGCACCTTCACCGACCTGAAGGAGGGCCGGATCGCCATTGGCTGGCTCAAGCGAAAGGGCTGGGCCGAACCGGAGAAAACGGCAAAGGGTCTTGCGTTCAAACTGATGGATGGTGGTCGGTCAGCCCTTGGGCAAGAGCCCCTTCCCGACGAACGGCTGTTGACCCTGCTGGCCCAAAAGGGCGAGATGACCCGGGCCGATATCGAAGCTCTACCTGATGGTCCGGAAGCCCTGAAGACCCTGCGTTCCCGCAAGGGATTGCTAAAGGAGAAGGTCCGGACCCTGCGAAGCTATCGATTGACCGATAACGGCAAGGCCGTGGTTGGCAAGGGCCTGGAGTTGAGACCCCGGATATCCCAGCTTACCCACGACCACCTGCTATCAGGCGCGTGGAAGGAGGCCGAGTTCGCCGCCTATGATGTGAGCACCCATGCTCCGGCGCCCGAGAGCGGCGGTCGTCATCCCCTCAGCCGTCTGGTCCAGCAGATCCGTCAGATATTCCTGGAGATGGGTTTTTCCGAGATCGGCGGCGACTATGTGGAGTCGGCCTTCTGGAACATGGACGTGCTGTTCATCCCCCAGGACCATCCGGCCCGGGAGCTCCAGGACACCCTCTATCTGAGCGAGCCCGCCCGGATAAAACTTACCGACGAGCGACTTATAAAGAAGATCAAGGCCTTGCACGAGCACGGTGGTGATACCGGCTCACGCGGCTGGGGCGGGAAATGGGACCCCGGGATAGGTGAGCGACCACTGCTGCGAACCCATACCACGGTCAACACCATTCGCTACCTGCAGGACCATCCCGAGCCGCCGGTGAAGGTCTTCTCGGTGGGGCGGGTCTTTCGCCGTGAGAATGTCGATTCCACCCATCTTCCCGAATTCCACCAGATAGAGGGCATCTGCATGGAGGAGGGCGCGAGCTTCGCCATGCTGGTGGGTCTGCTCAAACACTTCTACAAGCGCATGGGCTTTCCCCAGGTAAGGGTACGCCCGGGCTATTTCCCCTACACCGAGCCCTCCCTGGAAGTGGAGGTGCTATGGCAAGGCAAATGGCTGGAACTGGGCGGTTCCGGTATCTTCCGTCCCGAGGTGACGGCGCCCTTCGGTATCGAGCATCCGGTACTGGCCTGGGGCCTGGGCCTGGAACGACTGGCCATGCTACGCCTGGGTCTCTCTGATATTCGTCAATTGTACCTTCCCGACCTGGAGTGGCTACGGCGGGCGAGGGTTTGAGTTAAAATTACCGAACAAGGCGGCAGGTTCTCCACCTCACCACTCGTAGCATCTAACTCTCCTCAAAAGAGGCGATCTTCGCCGGTTCCTCCAGGATGGCCAGGATGGGCCGAGCGCAATAGACCCGGTTTCGCCCGGCGTCGCTGGTTTGGGTTAGAATGCTTTGGTCCACCAGCTTCTTTATGGCTCTCTGGGCAGTGGTGTAGGCCACTCCCAACCGCCGGGCAGCCCGTTTCGTCGTCCAGAAGGGGTTCTCGGCCAGTAATTCCACCAGGGCTTCCGGAGTCTTGGAGGCCGAGCCGGCCACGGCCTTACGCCAGCACTCCAGCAGGCTGTTGATGCGCTCCGCCCGACTGACAGCGTCCTCGGCCTGGCGAGCCACACCATTGAGAAAGTATAGCAGCCATTCTTGCCATCGACCCCCCTCGGTCACCTCTCGCAGGTGCTGGTAATAATCCCAGCGTGTGGCCTCGAAAAAGGCACTAAGGTAGAGCAGAGGGACCGGCAGCAGGTCGCTTCGGATGATAAAGAGGATGATGAGCAATCTGCCCACCCGGCCATTGCCGTCCAGAAAGGGGTGGATGGCCTCGAACTGGTAGTGGGCCAGGGCGATCTGGATCAGCGGGGGTAATGTCCTGTCTTGTAGAAAGGCCTCCCAGGCCAAAAGTAACCGCTCCAGCTCTTCGGGGGGAGGCGGCACATACGAGGCCGTCCAGACCGTACAACCGGCATGACCGATCCAATTCTGTGTTCGTCGGAATTCGCCGGGTTTAGCGCGTTCATTGGGCAAACCCCTCATCAGTCGAAGGTGAAGCTCGCGCACCAGATCCAATGTGATATGGCCCCCGTGGCCCTTGGAAAGCTCGCCGATCCCGAATTCCAGGGCCGCAACGTAATTGCCGACCTCACGCAGCTCCCCCGAACTGCGCTCCACAACCCCTCCCGCTTCTTTGGTAAGCAGCTCGCCCAGAGTGGCTTGAGTGCCCTCGATACGGCTGGATAGTACAGCCTCACGACCTACAAAAGGGCGGAACAGCAGGTGGGGGTTGGGTAATTTTCGCCCCTCGCCCGCCAACCGGCCTAGGGCTCTGTCAGCCTCAGATAGGGCCAGGGTCAGCTCGGGGGTCCATTCCAGCCTCGGAGGTAGGGGATCGGGTAAAAACGCCTTGTAACCATCGGGGCGGTGTACCAGCCGACCGGGAGAAAGTGTTCGGGGAGCCATCGTTTACCTTTCAACTAACTCGATAATAAGGATAACGGTTATTATCGCTAATCATCCAAAACGAAAACAAGAAAACGCCTTATTATCGTTTTCAGTGTAAGGCGAAAGTAAGAAATAGTCTTGTTATCGAAGAGGGATCGGGAAGTCCTTGAACTAGTGTTTCGACAATGTAGTTAATGGTTAATGGACAAGGTTTATAACCCACAATAGGGCCGATTGGCAAAATATAAAATATAAAGGTTGTGATGGCCTGAATATCCACGTGGGTGTCATCATTGGCATGGTTTTACCGATGTTAATGAGCTACCATTTTCATACGGTTTGGCCATCACGGAGTATGGCACGCACCTAATTATATAAAAACCACTTGGTAAAGAGACCTTTATCAAAATTTAATATTCAAGGATAGGCTCCGGATTTGCTGATTCATCCTTGTTTTATTTGGATTTATGCTTTAATTTTGATTTCTGGTCAGGAAAACTCATCATATTTCCTTATCGGAGCTTCTATTATATAGAAAAAGACACCTCGGTAAAATAAAATTTACCGAGGTTGGTTTTTTCCGGGAGGGTTCCGGTTCAGGCCTTTCCCAGGGTGCGCTTGCCCGGCTTCCAGTTCTGGGGGCACAGCTCACCGGTCTGGAGGGCTTGCAGATTACGCACCGTCTCGTCCACAGCACGGCCAACACCGGTATCGTTGATGGTGGCATGACGCAGTTTCCCATCCGGGTCGATGATGAAAGTGCCGCGTAGCGCGATGCCCTGGTCCTCTATGAGAACCCCGTAATCCCGGGCCATCTTCAGGTTCGTGTCTCCGATCAAAGGGAAGTCAAGACGGTCGATGCCGCCCTTGGTCCGGGGGCGCTCCATCCAGGCCTTGTGGGAGTAGACCGAATCGGTGGAGCAGCCGATGATCTCGGCTCCCAGTGTATCGAATTCCTCCTTGCGACGCTGGAATCCCCTGATCTCCGTTGGACATACGAATGTGAAATCCAGAGGATAGAAGAAGAGCACCAGCCATTTGCCCCTGTAGTCCAAAAGATTGAGCTGCTTGAAGTTCTCGCCGCGATCAACAACGGCGTTGCCGCTGAAATCGGGTGCTGGTTCACCAACCATAGCTGTCATAGGGTAACCTCCAAAAAATGGATTACATATGTCCGAACTAAATATCTTATTAAAGGCTTTGTGTTTTTTAGAAATGACACTGATCTAAAAACGAATGGTTTATATCAGAAACTATTGTTATCATTTTTTATAGAAATCCCGAATAACGGAGATTATCCGCCTGGCGTCCTCGGTGCTGACCGAAGGGTGCACCGGCAATGAGAGGACCTCCTTGGTAGCCTGTTCGGCCAACGGGCAATCACTGGCGTAGGCGGCCATCGCCGGGGTGGAGGAAATGAGCTGAGGGTAATGTACGCCAAAGCCGATACCTGCCTGTTTCAGATGCTCCAGCAGGCCATCCCGGTCCCGGGCCCTCACCGTGTACTGGTGATAGACATGCTTGCGGTCGGGAGCCACTGGAGGTGGTGTGATCCCGTCGATGGTTCCCAGTCCCTCATCCAGAAGGGCCGCGTTCTCCCGTCGCCTGGCAGTGAACTCGGGAAGCCGTTGGAGCTGCTTTATCCCGATGGCGGCGGCGATATCGGTCATACGGAAGTTGAAACCCATCGAGGCATGCTTGTACCGGCTGGATTGCCCATGAGACCGCAGTAATCGGACCTCATCGGCCAGTTCCTCGTCACTGGTCACCACGATACCCCCCTCGCCGGTGGTCATGTTCTTGGTGGGGTAGAAGGAGAAGCCGGCCATATCCCCCAGGTTACCACTTCGGCGACCCTTGTATTCGGCGTCATGGGCCTGGCAGGCATCCTCGATGATAGCTATGTCCCGATCCGCGCATATCTCTCTGAGGGGATCCATATCGCAGGGCTGGCCATAGAGATGGACCGGCATCACCGCTTTGGTTCGGTCGGTCACAGCCGCGGCCACTGCCTGGGGATCGATGTTGAAGGTCGCCGGGTCGATGTCGGCGAAGACCGGTCTCGCGTTGCACATGACGATGGTGGAACCGGTGGCAAAGAAGGAGAATGGTGTGGTGATGACCTCGTCACCGGCGCCCACTCCGGCGGCCAGCATTGCCAGATGCAAGGAGGTGGTACCATTGGATGTGGCGATGCCATATTTTGCTCCGCAGTATTTGGCAAAGGAACTTTCGAACTCGGCCACTCTGGGCCCCTGGGCCATGATGCCTGAGTCGAGAACGGCCATAACGGCCTCCTTCTCATCGGCACCGATCAGGGGTCTGGCTATGGGGATTTGGCTCATGATACGCCCAAATCCGGGTTGCTATTTAAATAAAGGTACCAACGCGCACCTGGCCATGACCCTCCTCTCCAGCTCCTTGCCATGGGCCAATCCCTCTGAACCCGGTTTTAGACCGAAGGCTTCGGGATCGAACCTGGCGCCCTTCAGCAGGGAATCGTCCCGTATCCATCCAAGGTCACTGATGAGGGTTGACAATGTCCGTCCTGCCTGGGACCGGCCATCCATGGCATTGGCAACCCCGGCCTCGCTTCCAGCCGGATAGCTGAAATGAGGTTCATCGTCGATGTCTGCCTCTTCCTTGCCCTCGGGTTCGTCCTCACCTCCAGACCCCGTCAGGACCAGGACCAGGGCCACCTCCCGGGTGTCAGCCTTCAAGCCGGATTTGCCCAGGGCTTGCCCCACCTGGCGCTCGGCCGACAGATAGCGAGCCGTCTCACCGCCCAGGTCCCGGGCCGCGGCCGTGCCCTCGGCCAAGCCCTGCCAGGCCCCCTGGACCGCAGCCAGCAGATGGAGGGGCGAGTAGACCGCCAAGGCCCGGGCCAGGGCGAACTCCGAGCAGCCGGGGACCAGCTCATCGACACGGGCGATCAGCTCGACCACAGGGCCGACGCCCTCGGGCGAGGGCGCCCGGGCGCCGGCGATGGCCACGCGACCCGAGGCGAGAAGGGCTGGGAAGGAAATCGGGGAGGACATGTACATTCTATTTGCTTGAATATATCAAAAATGATATAATAAGGCGAATGAAATCAACAGCGATTAAAGATACACCATTCCCCCCAATCCTGCTGGCACAAATACCTTTCACTATCCCGAGGGAATTCAAATTGGAAATTCTATCTTACAATCGACACTCGGTCGGAGGAAGCAACTACCATCTGCAATTCACAAATATCCAGGTTGGACAACCCAGTAGAAAAGCCAAGAACCTCATGCCACCCCCACCCTCGCGCACTCCGCCGCCAGCGGACACGCCTCGCACCCCGGCTTTCGCGCCGTACACACTTGCCGCCCGTGCCAGATGAGCATGTGGGACCAGTCGATCCACATATCCTTGGGCAACAGCGCCATCAGGTCGCCCTCGATCTTACCCGGCTCTTTGTGTTCTGTAAGGCCCAGGCGGCGGCTGAGGCGGGCAACATGGGTGTCCACCACCACGCCCTCGGCTTTGCCGTAGGCCACGCCCAGCACCACCGAGGCGGTCTTGCGGCCCACTCCCGGCAGGGCCGTCAGCTCGGCCATGGTGTCCGGCACCCGGCCGTCGTGGTCGCGCACAAGGGCTGTGGCGGCCTCACGGATATGGCGGGCCTTGGCGTTGAAAAAGCCGGTGGAGTGGATGGTCCGGGCCAGCTCGGCCTGGGGCGCGGCTGCGTAGTCGGCGGCGGTCCGGTACTTGGCAAAGAGCCCGGGCGTCACCATGTTCACCCGCACATCGGTGCACTGGGCCGACAGGATGGTGGCCACCAGCAGCTCCAGCGGTTCGCGGTGGTCAAGGGCGCACTCGGCCACGGGATAGGCCTCCCTGAGGAGGGCAAAGAGGCGGCGGGCGCGGGTGACCTTCTCTTTCTTTGATTCCATGGTCTACTGCCTCCTGTCGGACAGCCAGTGGAAAAGCTCATCTGTCGATAGGCAATTGAGTACATTCTTGCGTTCCAGCCAACCCTTGCGGGCCACGTTCACCCCATATCGGACATGGTCCAGGGTCCTTGTGGAGTGGGCGTCGGGGTTGATCACCAGTTTGACACCCTTTTCCCTGGCCATACGGCAGTAGCGCCAATCCAGGTCCAATCGACGGGGACTGGCATTGATCTCGATGGCCGTCCCTTCCCTGGCACAGGTGTCGATGACCTTCGACAGGTCCACATCGTACCCCGGCCGGGCCAGCAAGAGCCTGCCGGTCGGGTGGCCGATGATATCCACACCCGGGTGGCTGGCCGCCCTGCATAAACGGGCGGTCTGTTCCTTTTCCGGCAGGTTGAATCGGCTGTGGATCGAGGCTACCACATGGTCCAGCTCTTCCAGGATCCGATCTGGAAGGTCCAGCTTGCCATCGACAAGGATATCCACCTCGACCCCGGAAAGTAGGGTCATCCCAAGGGATTCGGCTGAAGCAGAGGAGCTGAGCTGGTCATTCAATTCACCGATGGCTGATATCTGTTCTTCCAGCCTCTGGGGGTCCAGACCGTTGGCATAGCGGGCCGCCTGGCTGTGGTCGGCGATACCCAGCCATCTCCAGCCCATCTCCCGAGCAGCCTGAGCCATCTCATCAAGTGTGTCATTGCCGTCCGACCAGTTGGTGTGATTGTGTAAACAACCCATAATGTCGCCATGGTCCAGCAGCGTGGGAAGACGGCCCTCGGCGGCCGCCTCCACCTCGCCGTTGGCCTCCCTGAGTCCGGGAGGGATGAATGACAGGCCGAGAGCTCCATGGAGCTCTTTCTCGTCGGTGCCAGCGATCCTCCGGTCACCTTTGAAGAGTCCCCACTCGCTCAATCTCATCCCCTGATCGATGGCCCTCTGACGCATGGTGATGTTGTGGTCCCTGGAGCCTGTGAAGTGGGCCAGGGCAGAACCCCAGACCTCGACCCCCACCATTCTCAGATCCAGGTTGATCCCGTCCGCCAGCACCACCGAGACCTTGGTGGGACCCTGGGCCACCAACGCCTCGACCTGGGAGTGGCCGGCCAGCCAATCGCCGACAGCGGTCCGATCGACTTCAGCCACCGCGGCCAGCAGATCGATGTCCTTTACGGTCTCCATCTTCCGTCTCAGGGAGCCTGCGATGGAACCCCGCTGGACCCCGGGGAGCGCCTTCATCTCGGCCATCAAAGGCTCGGCCAGTTCCAGGGCCCGGCTGTAGTGGGTTCGCTCCCGGTGTTTGCGAAAGAGCCCTATGGATTCCAGGACCTTGGCCTGGGACCTGGCTCCGAATCCCGGCAGCTCGATGAGCCGGTTCTCCTCGCAGGCGTATTCCAGCTCACCCAGGGAACTGACCTTGAGACCATCATGGAGGGCCTTGACCCGCTTGGGTCCCAACCCGGGCAGGTCCAGCATCTCCAGCAATCCCGGTTCGATCTCGTCCCTGAGCTTTTCCAGGGCGGGCAGACTTCCGGTCTCGACCATGGTGGTGATCTTCTCGGCCAGGGATCTCCCGATGCCCCTGAGGTTCGAAAGATTTCCCTCCTTGACCAGCTCTTCCAGGTCCGCGTCCAGGTTCTGGATGATGCGGGCACCATTGTTGTAGGCTCTGATCTTGAACTGGTTCTCGCCCTTCAGCTCGAGAAGGGTGGCCATCTCTTCCAGGGCGGCCACGATCCTGGCGCGGTCCATGGGACTGTGATGAGCCAGCTTCTATTTGAATTGGTTCCACGAAATGATCTCGATACCCGGAACGTCCTGCTCCATATCCTTCGACATCATCTGCCTTGTATGAAAGATGGTTCGATCTCAGGCATCGAAGGCCGGTACATGGAGGTTACCGGCCGGGTCCCCGTAGAGCTGGTATTCGAACACCGTTATCTGGGTCTCGAAATCCTCCCATCCCTGCTCGTCGATCAGGGCGTTCTTGGCCAGTACCAAGGCCCTCCCCACATCCTCGTTGTTCTTGCAGATGTGCTTGGAGTACATGTCCACCAGATAGAGGGCTCCGGTACCCCGCATGACATTCTCATCGGTCACCTCGTAATCGTAGAGGCCGTAGGCCACTCTGGTGGCTCCGACATAGCCGTTGAATCCGCTGCGCAGGAAGGCCATGGATATGTAATCGGTCATCGGGTAGTCGATATTGTCGGTCATCCCGGTCAGGCAGGCCATGGCGATACCAAAACCGGGTTTCAGTTCCTGGGCGTTGATCATGTCCGAATCGATGGGATCGGGTACCGAGGTGTACCAACTGTTGTGGTTGCCATGGCCGTAGTAGACCGCGTAGTTCATCTCGTCGATGATCTCCTTTACGGTCTCGGCCTGGGTGGCCAGGTCATAACCCAGGGGCGTCACATGGTAGCCACCCTCGGTCTGGGTCTTGGTCTGATTGGCCAGGGTGGGGGTCAGGATACCCGGTCCAGGGCCGATCTTGGTGGTTCCCACGGCCATGAAAGAGTTCTCCTTCCAGTCCTCGGAGACAAGGTCGTAGACGGTCGAGGACTCGTCCGCCGGGTAATCGTAATCCTTCATCTCATCGAAACCAAGGGTCCGGGCCACCAGTGCCGCGGTCTCGGCCGCGTTGACCGACATGACGCGTCCCGGTGCCAGCTCCAGGAAAGGGTCCTCGTCCAGGTTGGCATAGTGGTAATCCGAGGGCGTGTACTGGCGCTCGGAGGTGTAGGCCTGGGCATCCTCGTAGTACATGGGCAAGGCCACCGGACCTCCCACCAGGCAGACATAGCCTGCTTCCATCCCGTGACCTTCCAGCAGTTCGACACCCTGCACCACCCGCTCCTTGATGACCTCGGCCTTGGCGTTGTGGATGCTTCGTTCGACCCCCATCAGGGTGAAACCGTCGCCGAACTCGATGCCTATCCCATCCAGGCCCTCGGCAAAGAGAATGATACCATGGTGGTAGGCCGCGAGCTCGGCGGCGGTGGCCGAGATGGAAGGCAGGGGAAGCTTGTCCTCCCGGTCGGGCCAGTCGTACTCGGTGGCGTCGGCCGGGTTGGTGACCACGATATAGTCACTGGCCAGGTTGTCGCTCTCCAGTATCTCCAGGTAATGGTCATTGAGCTGCTCCAACGCCAGCCTGGGACCCGGGGGAGCGCCCTGGACCTTGACCGCCTCATCGACGTATAGGCTGTTGGCGCCATCGGGAGAGCGAATGTCGAGAATGGCCTCGATCACAGCCGTCTCCTGGTCCGGGGTCATATCCGGTGGCGTGTAGAGGATCGGGGAGTTCATATAGGAGGCCAACGGGGCGGCGGCGATGGCCGCGGGATAGGAATCGACGAAGACGAACGAATCGGTGTAATCCCAGTTGGCCCTGGCCAGCTCGCTGATGCCGATGACCGGGTCGCTGAGATTGGCCACCCACGGCTCCCGGGGAGTGAGCTCCAGTATCCGGCGATTGCCCTTGGCCTCGTCCCCGGTGTCGAATCCTCCCTGCCTGAGCAATATGGGATTGTAACGGACCTCGCCTTCCTCGTGACTTACCACCACCGGGGTGGCGGCAGCCATGAACAGCTCGTCCGCGATCCCCTCATTGTGGGGTACGACTATGATCCGGTCAGTAAAGGAGGTCTTCCCGGTATGTTGGGTGGTTCGCTCCTCGGTATCCTCGGAATCCTCCAGCAACAGAAGACCGGCCGTCGTGGCAAGAAGCAGGACGGCCACCAGGATGGCAAGGGGCGAGGCGGTCCAGGACCTCTTTTCAGTCTCGGCTTCCAGAATGGTTTCAGGCATATGTGAACACAGAAGGGTCATTAGTTAAGGTTAACGCCACGAATGAACGAGCGTGTTGTCCGCGAAAAGTACTCAAAAAGCTTATCAGAAGCTTGTAAGAAGCTTGTCAAAAGCTTACAAAGAGCTTACAACAAGCTTACAAAGAGCTTACAACAAGCTTGCAAAGAGCTTACAAAGAGCTTGCAAGAGGCATGGCCGATGGGCGGCGTAACCCTGGTATCGAACCCAGCAGGATAACGAAGTTATGGCACAGATATTGAGAAACGAGGCCAAGGTGGAAAGCGTGAGGCTGACCATCAGCGAGCCCGATGGCAACGGATTGGAGCGGGGGGAGGCTACCAGGCGTTCGACCCTGGTATGGACCTACACCGCCACCGCAGCCCCGGAAACTTTATTAACCTCGCCCATCCTAAAAGTACATATGGAAATCGCATCCACTCCACGATTTTCGAGGACTAGGCGGACCGGAACCCTGTCTCCTTATCAATATCCAAGCTCTATGAGATATGGTGGAAAAAGCGGCGATCCAGGTTATTATAGTTATTCATCAAAATCTGGAACAATCGAAGTTTATAATGCTCAGAGTGAGAGTGAAACAAATTTAAATGTTGATGATTGGCAATCTATAGATATTATAAGATATTCACTTTTTTATTCAAAAAACTATGTGTGATAATATGAATGGTTTTTCTGGTTGTATTTCTTTCAGTATCATCCTGAACCTAATCTTGCTAGGATGTCTCGAATCTCAACCTCAGGATGAGGATTTTGATTACTATAGACCACCTGATGACATAATTGGAACTTATATATTTTCATTGAATTTAACCATCAATACCACAACAAATTATTCATTACTCGTACCAATACCCATAGGATCAGAACCGTTTGGGGGGCAACAGAAACCGCTATATGAGGGAGAACCAATAGATTTAATAAAAAATTTATCGTTTTCAAATGATGAAGGATCATTATATCTCCAAAACATCAGTGGAATATGGTATTTGAACATATCTGCCAGTTCAAACTTCACATTATTTGGACTTCAACAAAACATCTGGCATGGAGTACATTATAATAATACATTTGGAAAATTGAGTAATGGAACAATCTATTTCATTTCTGAAGACCCACGACAGGTTGTCTTGAATTATTATGTAGAATCTGACACATATATCTCAGATGGTGATGGATATATTAAAACCACAAACTGCACAATTCGAAACGGTTGGAATTTTGTAGAATGGGAAATCTGGTTCAATCCAATTCGTTTTGATCTTCAATTTGTGGTAAATGAAAAGAATAACTGAGTGAACTACCACCCCCTTATGGAGGTGGCGTCTGCTGAGGATTCAGGTGACTAACTGCAGATACCGTTGAGAGACTACTGCAACGCTTCGATTTATGTAACGGTCAGGCGTTAGGGATTCATGCACCAGATCGCAGCCTACCTGCGTGTCTCCACAGGTGATCAGACCGCCGAGAATCAGAAACTCAAGATCGAATCGAACAGTGGAGCAAGGGTCAGGGACTCGAGGCTGGATCCATCGTGATCCCTGGCTACCCAGTTTATTAGCTCTCCGACCTAGAGCCCATCATGCATGGTCCCATGGCCTCCTGGGCAGGATGCCCGCTCTGAATGTCCGGAGGCTCTTCTCGGGTTCGATGCTCATCGCCGTGGCCAACGGCGTATCCAATCAAAGGGTCTGACTGGCCATGGTCATGGTCATGGTCATGGCTCTGGGGCGCTATGGGGTGCGTGGCAACCGGGTATCGGCCACCGGCTCATGGTGTTTGAAGATCATGGGACCTGGGTAGGCAAGCAGCAGGCAACGCAGCCCGTAGCCTCTGGTGGGGGGCTCCGTATACTGTCAGTGGCGGCTGAAACGAAAAGAGACAAAGTAAGATACAATACAAGCATGGATAATGTGAAGCAATCACGGGTTTGAGGGTGGGACCATGAAACGAAATGATTCCAGGATAACACACCACGAACCAACGAGCTACCGAACCAACGAGCTACCGAACCAACGAGCTACCGAACCAACGAGCTACCGAACCAACGAGCTACAAGCCACGAGCCCCGAAAACCGGACCGTCTGGTAGCCCAGTTCATAGTTCTTCCATCCGTTCCAGACAAATAACCCCTTACGGTACTGCATGGCCATGGCCTCCCCCGAACCCTTTGCCACCCTGGACTCCCGAATGGTGGGTGATTACCGTATCTTCGAGCTCTGGACCGACCGGGTGCGCAATCCCCGTAACGGCCGCGAGCGCGACTTCTACCGCCTGGCCTGCCCCGAATGGTTGAATGTCATTCCGCTGACCAGGGACGATCAGGTGGTGATGATACGCCAGTATCGCTCAGGTCCAAGGAGGATCGAGCTGGAGATCCCCGGCGGCATGGTGGACCCCGGAGAGGAGCCTGCCGAAGCCGCGTTGCGGGAGCTGTTGGAGGAGACCGGTTATGCCCCCGCCGCCGGTCCCGAGGGCCTGGAGTTCCTGGGCGCCATCGAACCCAATCCGGCCATCCAGGACAATCGGTGCCACAGTTTCATCGCCCGGGACTGTGAGCGGGTCTGCGAGCCCATGCTGGAGGAGATGGAGGATGTCGAGGTGGAGTTGATACCTCTGGATGAGGTGCCGGAACTGATCCGCTCGGGAGAGATATCCCATGCCCTGGTGGTGGTCGCCTTTAGTTGGTTCTGGCTGGAAGGGGGGCGTTTTTGTTCAGGTTCAGGCAATTGAACTTGAACCGTTCCCGACATCACCTTGTTTTGCTGTTACACCCTACTGCTCGGCGTCCAGAATGTCCTCGGCTTCTTTACCCTGTTCGGCCTGTAGGGCCAGCTCCTCCTCGGGTCCGGGGCGGAAATGGAAAGCAGTGGCCAGGATGGCGGCGCCGACGCTGATGACGATCAGGGTCAGGGCCACCTGGAACGGGGTCTTGGAACCCACGGCCCGGGGATGGTCGGTGGCTCCGTCCGGCTCGTGACCGTCCAGATCGGTGGTCAGATCGGCCAGGGGCGGCGCCTCCCAGGTCAGGTGCTCCTGGGGCGACCACATGCGCAGGTCGGGGTCGCCATAGAAGACCACGTTCTCGAAGATGTCCCACCACCATTGCTTGGTCAGATACTCGATACCCACGTTGTGGATGCCCTCGGAGTAGGCCTCGCCCACCGTGTCGCCCAGCACCAGGCCGCGAACGAACATCTCGATGGCCAGGGCACAGTACCAGGAGGTCAGCCAGGGGTCGATGACCTGGAAGACCGAGCCGTGGCGCACCATGCTCAGGTGCAAGAAGGTGTTGGCGATCAGGCACGACCCGCCGTTGAAGCCCATGGAATGGACATTGTCCAGGGCGTTGTCAAAGTCATAACCATAGGCGTGGCCGGTCTGGGTCTGCTCGAGGATGGCGATGATGATCCCGTCGTGGTTCTCCCGCTCATCGTGGAGCCAGCCGTCCTCGTTGGCCCGTTCGGCGTCTGCCCCGGCGTACTTGTTCATGGTCATGGTATCGGGGCCGAACATGGTGCTCTCCGAGTTCTGCACCACATAGTACTCGTCGGTGGCTCCGCTCTTCTCGTAACCGCGCCAGGGATTATCCTCCTCCTGACCGACATCGTGCATCGGCTCCCAGAAGCCCACGACACCGCCGTCGCGGTTGCCTCCGTGCATGACCTCCACCCACATCAGGGTGCCCCGGTTCAGGTTCTCCATGGTCTTTTCGAAGTTGGTGGTGAAGACACTGGAATAGCCCCCCTTCTCGGCATAGAATGGTACGACCTCCGAGGTGGTCATATCCGGATAGTACTGCCCCTCCTTGCCATATTTGAAGTTGACATTGTAATCAATGGGATTGTCCGACTTGGTGAACCAGGGGGAAATGCCCGCCGGGCCGGTGTAGGGAGCTCCCCAGTGCTTGCTGGCCCGTTGGTTGAAGCGATGCTGGTATGAGACCCAGGACTGGGCGATATTGAAAGGGGCCTCGGCCTCGTGCTCGGGCTCGACGATGCCATAGGCCCCTCCCTGGTCCACCTGGGAGCGTGAGCCCATGATACGCTTGCCGTCGAAGGGGTCCAGAGTGGGATCGACCGCCGGGTTGGCCCAGATCATCGCCGGGTAGAGGCCCGACCGGGCCACCCAGGCCGCGGTGTCCACCGGTGTCCCGTAGATCCGACCGGCGTCGGCCACTCCCGGGAACATACGGTCCCAGGCCTGGCCGATGGTGAACTGACCCGCCACCGTGAGTATCGATTCGGCACCGGTCTCGTTCAGACCGTGCTCGGTCAGGAAGTCGTAGACCATGGTCCCGCTCAGGTACATGGACCCGACACCGGGTGGCAGCCGGCCCCGGTAGGCGTGTTGCCAGAAGGCGTTGTGCCAGGCGACGGGCGCCGAGACCTCGGGATGCAGGTCGCTGATGATCAACGGCGCGCCGTGGTAGGCGGCCGCCATCGCCGCCGGGCCCAGGTAGGTGGCCTCGGGCAGTTCATCGATGTAACCCGAGCCGCCCACATGCCAGGTGCGCCAGCCCCTCAACGAGGAGAAGACGATGTCATTCTGGCCGGTTTTGGCATGGATGTCCTGGTAGAGCGAGACCGTGTCGGTGAAGTGCTCGATATCGATGGAGCCCTGGAGATAGGCTCGCAGATCGTCAATGTCATCCTCGACCTGATCGCCGCGGTTCCCCAGATCCATGAGGTGGACCTTCTCGACCCCCATCTCGTTGAGAGCCTTACCGGTGGCCTCCGGAAGCCCGTTGTCGTTGGCATAGAGCAGGGGCATGTTGTTCAGTGAGGCCCAGACCGCGCCGTTGGCGGCGTTGCCCAGGGCCTGGGATTGGATCGGATGCATGATGGGCTCGAAGGAGTAGGAGATGTCGAAATCGGCCGGTGCCGAGCCATCGTCCAGGCTGATGACCGAGGCCGAGTAATCCCCTTCGCCCATGTCGGTGAAGCTCAGGGTCTTGGGTTTGTCGTCCGAGGTGTCCCGGGCCAGTTCGGCCCCCGAGGGGCCCCTGACGATGAGTCCCAGGTTCTGGGAGTCCTGCCAGTCCAGGATGAAATTGGCCGGGCCGGTCATGGCCGGCGTGCTATGAGGTATGTCCAGATCGACCCCCGGGAATAGGGTCACCTCGATCTCGTAGCGGGCCTCCGAGTCCTGGTCCTGCTCGGGTTCCGGTTCCGGTTCCATCACCGGTGTCGGCAGGTCCAGGGCGTTGTAGCCCTTGGTGGGCATATAGGTGACATAGGCGCCCCATTCGCCGTCGTTGTAGGCATAGGTGTAACAATCCTCGTAGGGCGGTTCGTAAGGTCGGTCCAGGTTCCCCTCGATAACATTCCAGTACTCCGAGGCCACCACCTCGCCGATGACCGAGTCATAGAGCTGCAGGTCCAGGTCCTTGCCCCGCTCGCCGGCTGCCGAACCGTCCGGGAGGTAGGTCTGCCCGCTCCAGGTCCATTGCATGAAGGCCTGAACGTATTTGTATCCGTCCGGGACGTCGAAGAAGTGTTTGTTGGGTGTTACCGGGTCGGGGGTCTTGGAGCCCTCGATAAGGTACTCGACCCAGTCGCCGCCAGGGGCGGTCCCGCTCAGATTGCCCGAGACGATGGCCGGCGCGGTCGGGAACTTGTGGTCGATGATGGCCACCACGGCCTCCTCCGAGTAGGCCCAGTTGGAGAGGGCCAGCTCGGCCGCCAGGTTGTATGGGGAGGTGGAATTGAGGCTGAGGACCTCCCGGGACGGGTATGCGCCGGCGATCACCGTGTCGGCCCCTCCGTCTATCTGGAGCAGTTGAAGCCGGTCCAGGCTGCCATCCACATAGGTCATCCAGTCATCCATCATGTAATCGATGGACTTGTAGCCATAGAGGGATTGCTCCTCCTGGGGAATGTCCTCGGGAGCCGGGTCCTCCCAGTAGAGCAGCGGGGAGGCGTAGAGTTGCCCGTTGGCGGCAAAGACCGAGGTCGGAAGGGCGGCGAGATAGGCCCAGTCGTCCAGATAGGAGTTCCGGTCAAATCCGACGAACGTTGTGGTGGCCATGGGGGCCAGGGGCTTCCAGGCCACATGTTGAAGTCCGTTCGGGTTCCAGTCCGCGTCGCGTCCACCGTATGTCGCCGCTCCCGGGATCATCCCCGATATGGGCAGCAATGCGCTGGAAATGAAAAGGAATACCACAAGTAAAGAGCCTTGACGGTTCATGATACTACATCCGAGGAATCGATAATTGGCAACCCACACACGAGGGACTCTTTTATATTTATGGTATGAGAGTATGAGAGCCCAAAAAGGTATGAATTCTTATTTTAATTTACTGTTCCAGTGAAGATATCCAGTCGAAACATGGGGTATCGAACGTTCAGTTCATTTTTCCAGTGGGTTGAACCTTGAACCTTGAGACGATCCTGAGACGATCTTGAGAATACCGCAACGAGATTGGAACAGGGTGCTTTTTACACCCCTCGCTCATCCACCGCCAATGGCGAATATACACGTACTGGGTGGCGGGGCCGTCGGCTCGCTCATTGCCGATAGCCTTCTCACACAGGGGAACAGGGTGAGGTTACTTGACGCCTCGAAGGAGATACTGGCATCGAACCGTGACCGCAATCCCGGTCTCAAGACCGCCATTTTCGACGGCACAGAGCGCGAAGCCTTTGTCCCGGCCCTGAAGGATTGTGACCTTGCGATCAACGCCCTGCCCGGGTGGCTTGGTCATCAGTCATTGAAGCTCATCATCGAGTCCGGTGTGGATTGTGTGGATATCGCCTTCACCCCCGAAGACCCGCGTTCTCTCGACCCTCTGGCCAGGGACCGGGGGGCGACGGTGGTGGTGGACGCCGGTGTGGCCCCCGGGCTCTCCAACCTGCTGGCGGCCCGGCTCCTGACCGATCCCGGAGTCGATAGTATCGGGAGGCTGGATATCTATGTTGGCGGCCTGCCGGTGCGTCGCACGCCACCCTGGGAGTACGCGGCTCCCTTCTCCATATCGGATATCATCGAGGAATACACCAGGCCTGCTCGTATCAAGAAGGCCGGCAAGGTGGTACAGGTACCGGCTCTCACCGGTCGCAGGCCATTGGAAGTGGAGGGGGTGGGCACTCTGGAGGCCTTCCTGACCGATGGCCTGCGCACCCTACTGGATCTGCCGGTGGCCGACATGGCTGAATACACTTTGCGCTACCCTGGCCACGCGGCCAAGGCCGAGCTGTTGCGTGACGCGGGATTCTTCTCGACGATGCCTATAAAAAGCGGAAACGAAAAGATAAGACCCCTGGACCTCACCCTGGAGCTGTTGAAAGAGCAATGGCGCCTTCACCCCGGTGAGCCCGAGTTCACCCATCTGAGGGTCACGGCCACCGACAAGGAGGGGCAGAGCCGGGGATGGGTCCTGCACGATGTGGGTCAGGAGGGCTGGAGCTCCATGGCCCGGACCACGGGACTGACCGCGGTGGCCTTTGCCGAGCTGATACTGGAAGGTGTCATCGACACTCCCGGAGTTCATCCTCCCGAAACCTTCGGAAACGAATACAGGTTGGTCGAGGAGATACTGGGCAAACTGGCAAGGTCGAATGTTTTTCTGACAGAACTTTAATATACTCGTCAAAATCCGCACCAATCTCTTTTAATACTCTCTAACGGAGGAAATATATGGAGCAAAAACCATTCAGGAGGTTCCACAATGTTACGCAATATCCTGGCCCCCTTTGTCGTGACGCTGACCCTCGTGGCGCCCATGCTGCCTTTTCTTTTCGCCATGGACAACGATCCAGCGTTCACCCAGCGCGCCCCTCCTATCGACCCACCGTCCGGTGACCCGGCCGAAACCCCCTCAACCGATGACACCGGAGGCGATGATGGGGCAGAGGATCCCGGGGACCCATACAGCCATCCGAGCAACAAGACCGCCGATCAGGATGAGGGCCGTTAACGAAGGCCAAGAACATTCGCCGTTCCGGCAGGTCGGTATCTGGTTGGGTAGTTAACATTCTCGGCGGTTCACATTCTCGTTAATTCACATTCCACATTCCCGGTGCGAGGTGCGAGGAGGTGGGGTATTGGATCGATCCTGCCCTGGCTTCGGGGTGAACTTTTTAAAAAAGCGAACGTTTTTTGTACGACAAAGTTAAAATATTTGTCAAAATCCGTTTCAATTGTTTTATAACGGAACCCGGCCAACCAATAGTGATGCAATCTGAATTGTTCATCCGCGAGGCCTAAACATGTTCAAAAAGACAGTTATTATCATAATGGTGTTCTACACTCTCGGAGCCATATTGATCCATGAGATCTCAAACGGTTCCACTGATGATCCCGCGCCCGAGATGGCTGACGGGTCCGCCGCACCTCTTCTCGACACCCCACCCGAGATGGCAGGCAGGTCCGCCGGTAACTCCGAGTTGGTCGGATTGACGAGTACCGAGATAGTATCGTCTATAGACAATGGATATGTCATAACCGAGATATCCCACCATTATGAAAACCCGTCTGACGAGACCACCGAGGTTATGTTCCAGGTGGCCCTGTCCGATTCGGCCTTCATATCCAACTTCACACTTCGGCTGAACGATACCGAACACCATGCCGAGGTGCTGGCCAAGGATGAGGCCCGGCAGATGTATGATGAGGCCGTGGCTGATGGAAAGACCACCGGACTGGGTACGACCGGGGACGCCCGGGTCTTCACATTCATGGTGAACATCAAGAGTGAGCAGAAGCTTACCGCCTCTCTGCGCTACGAGGATTACCTGACCCGGTACCTGGGCGAGCGTGAGTTCAGGCTCCACCTGGGCTCGATGGGTTTGGAAGACGTGGATTGCGATATCGATGTGAACCTGAGGTCCGATCCGGGCCTCAAGGGTGTGAACATCGAGAACTACGAGGAACAGGTTCAGGAGAACTGGGAGGATATCCACAATGTGAATCTGGGCATCTCGCAGACTCATTTCACGGCCTCGGAGGACCTCGTCATCAGATACACCGAGGAGCCCCTGGCCGGTGAGGGTGACCTCGTGGGATACTATGACTTTGATAGCGACGAGTATTATTTCATGAATCGCTTCTCCCCTCAGGAGAGTGAACTGGGTGGGACGATCAGCAAGGATATCGTCTTTGTCCTGGACAGGTCGGGTTCGATGAGTGGTACGAAGATCACCCAGTTGAAGCAGGCCTTCGAGGAGATCATCGGTCAGTTACCCGAAACTGATAGATTCAACATCATCATGTTCGATTCCACGATAGAGCTCTACCAGGAAGCCCTCATCGAGGCCACCGAGGATAACCGTATGGCGGCCATCGACCATCTCAACTCGGTCGGGGCCGGTGGCAGCACCAATCTCTACGACGGTTTGGCCGAGGCCCTGGATATGCTGACCCATTCCGAATCCCGGGCCCCGATAATCGTCATGCTCACTGACGGTCTGGCCAACAGCGGGACCTATACCTCTTCCCTGCCCATACGGGAGAATATCCGGCAGCGCAACACGATGATGGCCCCCATATTCACCCTGGGTTTCGGCGACGATGTGGATCTCGATTTCCTGTCGGCATTGAGCCTGGAGAACCATGCCAGGGCCCAGGAGATAAACACCGGCGAGGATGCCAGTGAACAGATGGTCAACTTCTACCAGACCATATCCACGACCCTGGTCCGGGATATCCGGATAAGCTATCCCGAAGCGAACGTCGAATTCTTTCCCTCATCGATACCGGCGCTGTACGAGGGCAGTGAGGCCATCATCGTGGGTAAGATGGTCCTCGAAGATCCCGAGGAAATCCTGGAGAGTAGAATTACCGGCCGGAGCGCCCAAGGCGAACGGACCTTCTCCACCACCTACCAGCTAAGCCGGGAGGATACCGGGAACGGGTATGTCAAGCGGTTCTATACCTATGCCCTGATCAACCATCTGATGGAGGGCCTCGTCCTGAGTGAAGGGAACGAGAAGGCTGCTACCATCGATCTGATCCAGGAGTATTCCATCAACGCCCATTTCGTCACACCCTACACATCGTTGTTCCTGAGGATCGACGAACCCCCGGAACCGGGAACAGAACCCCGGGGGGATGAGCCGGAACCCGGTCTCGAGGATCATGGGAACGGAACTTATTTCGATCTCATTGTAGAAGAATCGGCGGACGATGACTCACCGGCGCTCGGGACAGCCTGGGTGGTGGCAGCCACAGTGATTTTCCCATTCATTCATCGAAGGTACAGACGATCCAAAGATGGGACAGGGGATTGAACAACGGATCTGGTGGGAGTCTCCCGGGCCTTCAGGTAGGCGTTCTATCGATCATGGCTTGACCAGTCGATAGACGCCTACCACCAGTCTGGCCCGGTGTTCCCCTGCCAGATGGTTGATGTAGCGCACACAGGAACAACCCTCTGGGCCGAGACGGGCCATGGTCAGGGCCCCGAACTCACGATGGCCGATGACCGGGTCCGCATCGGGGTGGGTGTAGAGGTCGAAACCGCCCCAGTCGACCAACCATTCGGGGGTGAGATCATACTTGACCACCAGACGGTGGTAGCGGTCGGTATCGTCATCCAGCAGTGAGTAATCGCCTGCCTTGTACTCCTCGTACCTCTGGCTCACGAGGCTCAACGGGCGGTTGACAAGATGTTCCAGGAAGACCTTGAAATCCGGGTCCTCGAACAGGGTGAAACCGGCGTCGACCTGACCCACCGCCCTGCGGTGAAAGCCAGGCGCGTTATCGGCTCCGGTCCTGGGGGCGGTTATCTCGGTGGCGCTCTTTGGCTTCAGGAAGTTCTGCAACCGGATATTGGGGATAGCGTCCTGATGCAGGGATCTGAAGATCGAGGGCGCGCTCTTCGGGTCGAGATAGACCGGGTTGACAAGGTCCTCGAAGCTAGGCAGAGTACCACCCCGCGATGGTCAGCCGTTTCCGGTCCACCACCAGTTCGGTTATCTGATGCCATGAGGTGGCCGAGACCCGGTAGAGGACCAGGCTGTTGTACACCGGGGAAAGGGTTCTGGTCACACTGACAGGCAGGTTCCGGTCGTTACAACTGAAGAGTTCCAGGGCACCTCCATCCTCGCTCTTTGGAGCAGGGGACAGATGAAGGTAGAAGCCCACCGAGCGGTCGAGAACATTATCGTTGTGGGGTAGGTAATGATCGGTCAGAGAGAAGATCCGGGAGTTCATCTCGAGATCGGCCAGGGGTTCGGTCTCAAAGGCTTCGGCCACCCGGGTCAGCCAGGTTTCGTCTTCCATAGCCTTTTTGAGCATCCGGAAGACCGGCTGGTCGATACCGGCAAGGTCCCCTGTGGAATAGTAGCAATGAAGGTCGGCCTCCTGAAGGTCGTACTGCTGTTCGACCAGGGTCTCCACCAGAGGTTGCAGGGCCCTCGCTTCCAGAAACTTGGGAACGACCACGTGGGGGAAGGGGCTTTCGGTGAGAGGAGGTATCCTGATCTCTTTTCGGCGCAAGTTCTACCGTCCTTTGAAATCGGCCGCTCGCTTCTCCATGAAGGCCCTCATACCCTCCTTCTGATCATCTGTGGAGAAGAGGTCGCCGAATTGCCGGGCTTCGATCTCCAGCCCATCGGCCAGGGTCCGATCAAGCCCCTCATCAATGGCCTTCTTGGCCAGCTTGATGGCCACAGGGCCCTTGGTGGCGATCTTCATAGCCATCCGGATGGCGGCTTTGACGACCGGGTCATTGTCCTGGATCGGTTTGCCCTTCTCGTTCTTGACCGGTTCGCCTTTTTCATCCTTTTTATACCCATCGACGACAGCCTGGACCAGGCCGATGGAGAATGCCTGTCTGGCCGAGATGATGTCGCCGGTGAAGATGAGCTCCTTGGCCTTGCCCGGGCCGATAAGCCTGGAGAGTCGCTGGGTGCCACCAAAACCGGGGATGACCCCCAGGTTCACCTCGGGCTGCCCGAACTTGGCCGCCTCGGAGGCCAATCGCACATCGCAGGCCAGGGTCAGCTCGGTGCCGCCACCCAGGGCGAAACCGTTGATGGCGCCGATGACCGGTTTGGGAAGCTCCTGTATCTTGGTGAAGACCTCCTGCCCTTTCATGGCGAACTCGGCAGCCTGTTCGGGGGTCATACCGGCCATCTCCTTGATGTCCGCCCCGGCCACAAAGGCCCTGCCCGCGCCGGTGATTATCAATGCCCGGACGGTTCGGTTCTCGCCCAGCTTGTCCACTGCCTGGCCCAGCTCCTCCAGCAACCTGGAGCAGAGCACGTTCATGGGTGGATTGTCAAGGGTTATGAAGCCCACAGGCCCCTGGATGTCGGTCTCTACCATTGCCATATTGATGTCTCCCTGGAAGGTCGGATGATGGGATTGGTCCGGCAGAGGACCGGGGTTATTTAGCCTTGGCTGGAAGGAGGGAAGGTAGTGCGCGATCTACCCGGGGTCGCCAGCCTCGGAGTTGAGATGGGAGGGGCGGCCTATCCTGATTACTTGCCTGTGAGCTTCTCCTGCATCTCCCGGATGGCGTTCATCGGGCTGCCGGGTCTGTTGCCCGGTGGCATCAGTACCAGGGACATGACAGCCGCGATGAGACAGAGGAAGGCTGCCGGGTAGAATGCGTAGGCATAGGAGTAACCACCATCCTTGACCATGCCGGCCAGGATGGGCCCGATGATACCGCCGGCCGCGTAGGAGGTGAACATCAACCCGTAGTTGGGTCCGATGTTCTTGGCTCCGAAGTAGTCTGCCGTCGCCGCCGGGAAGAGGGCGAAGTTGCCACCGAAGTTGAAGCCGATGAGCGCGGCCACGATATAGAAGAAGTACTCGTGATTGGCGGTCCAGAAGAAGACGAACATACAGATGAACTGGAAGAAGAACATCAACGAGAATGCCATCTGGCGACCGATCTTGTCCGATACGCTGCCCCAGGCGATACGTCCGGCCCCGTTGAAGATGGGCAAACAGATAGCGGCGCCGATGACGGCGATGTCCGCGGCGTTCGTTTTGAAACCATCGGTGGGGTCCTGGGCGAAGTTCTTGATGTTGCCGATGACCATCAGGCCAGCCAGGGCGCCGAAGACGAACATGGTCCACAGGGCCCAGTATTGCCATGTATGGAGCATCTCCTTTGATTCGTATTCGCTCTTCTTTAGGACATCTGAACCGGCCTCCTTGACCGGGGCAGGCGGTGTCCAGCCTTCTGGCAGCCAGCCTTCTGGTGGGCTCACCATGACCATGGAACCGGCCACGACCAGTACCAGAAAGAGCACACCGTAGATCTTGAAGACGTTGTCGATGTTGTCCACATCATAGGTCGTTATCTCCACGGTCTCGTTGGTACCGGCGTCGAACTGGGTCTGGGTGGTGATATCGATCAGCCCGCCGTCGGCTATCATCGAAGGTGGATTGGCCATGAGGATCCACAGGAAGGCTCCGAAACCGAAGCCGGCCACGGCCAGTCCGGTCAGCAGCCCCTTCTTGTCCGGGAACCATTTGACACCCACGGCGATGGGCACCACATAGGCCAGGCCGATACCGGCGCCGCCGATGATGCCGATGGTCACGAGCTTGCCGATGAACGAAGCGCCCGTAAAGCCACCGAGGATGTAACCCAGCCCCAGTAACACGCCGCCAGCCATGGCTATGTAGCGCGGAGGATACTTCTGTTGAAGGCGACCCGCCAGGATCATCACGATACCGAAGGTGGCCAGGCCGGCCGAGAAGATGGCCTGGGTCTCGGTCTTGGTAAAGCCGAAGGCATCGGATTGCAGGGCCTTGGTGAAGGCCGACCAGGCATAGATGGCGCCCAGAGCCAGTTGAATGGCTATGGCTCCGGCTACCACCAACCAACGGTTCAGTACCCTGGTCGATCCGGAATCTGGTTTTTCTTGTGCGTCGCGGGGTTTCGCGTCGCCATTGTCATTTGAATTGTCAGTCGTGGAGTTGCCTCCCGAAATGAGATAGTAAAAACATTACCCATCTATGAAAAAGCAATCGGTAGGTGCTGTAAATACAATATGTAAATAAAATAAGAACTAACGCAGGCCAACCAACACCACTCGACCCACTCCACTAAACCAACCCCACCCACCCAACGTCACCCAACCCACGTCACTCGACCAACGTCACCAACCAACGCCACCAACCAATATATACTCCCAGGGATTCCATGTACACATGAGTTCGCGTTGGCTTGTTGCCGCCCTTGTATTATCACTTATCCTGACCGTTTTCTCTCTGGCATCCATCCAGGGAGCCGGACCCGCATCCGATGGCCATACCGATGGAGTGGTAAAAGACCGGGCCACCTGGTGGCAGGGCTGGCAGGGTGATCGGGATCTCAACGGTCTGGATGACCGGTTGGACAAAGCACTGGCCGGTCCCTATGCCGCTTCGACCACGGTCCCCATATTCCTGGTCTATGACCATATGCCCACCGATGATGAGGTTGCTTCCGTGGAGCGGTTGGTCGAGGTGGATTACCGGGACCATTACGTGGAGACCTTGACGATCTACCAGGCTCCTCTGGCCCTGGTCCCGGAACTGCTCGAGCTGTCCGGCGTGACCCAGATACAACAGCAGAACCAGATGACCCCCTTCATGGATGTCTCGGCCAGGGCGGTCAAGGCTCGCCCTTCCAACGAGTACCGGGACCAGGATGTCTGGGATACTCTGGGATATGACGGGTCAGGCATCAACGTGGCGGTCCTGGATACAGGCGTGGACGACGACCATGAGGCCCTGCAGGGCAAGTTCGAGGCCGGCTACGACGCCACCGCCGCTTTCGGCGAGCCCGGTGATGGAACCAACAACCCCGATGACGGTGACGGCCATGGTACCCATGTGGCCGGCACGGTGATGGGTAACCCGCCCAACGGGGAGTATATGGGAGTCGCGCCGGGAGCCAGGCTCATCGATGTGAAGGTCATGACCGATGCAGGGGTCAGCAACTCGGGCTACACCCGCAATGGCATCGAGTGGTGCATCGACCACAAGGATGAGTTCGATATCCGGGTCCTGTCCATGTCCTTCGGCTCGACCTCGGGTAACGACGACGGCAAGTCGGCCGAGGCCGCGACCGTCAACCGGGCGGTGGAGGCCGGACTGGTCGCGGTGATCGCGGTGGGCAACGACGGAGAGCACCGCATACCATCCCCCGCTTCAGCCGATCTGGCCATCACCGTGGCCGCCTCGGATGATGTGGACACGGTCAAGCGCAACGATGATGGCATTGCCTCTTACTCCAATTTCGGTCCCCGGCTGGATGACGGTGATGACAACCTCCTGGACGAACTGAAGCCCGAGATCACCGCCCCGGGAACCGACATAACCTCATCCTGCGCCCTTGCTCCTGCTTCTCCCCTCGGCTGCACCCAGAACGACCAGTACATCGAGATGGACGGCACCTCCATGGCCACACCCCATATCTCGGGAGTCGCCGCCCTGATGCTGGAAGCCGAACCCGGTATGACCCCCAAGCAGGTGGAGAAGGCCATGCTCATCGCCGGTGAACGACGCGGCAACGCCACCCATTCCGACATCTCCGACGAATACAACGACCACTGGGGTTGGGGACTGGCCGACGCCTATCGCTCGGTCCAGGCAGCCAAGGGTGGTATCGTTGAGGTCTCCATAGAATCCCCGGAAAAAGAGAGTCAGGTCTCCGGCAAGGTCCTTATCGAGGGTACCGCCACCGCTGGAGCCGGCCTTGAGCGGATCGAGCTGGAGGTTTCGGGGCAGGTCTACGAGATCGAGGCCGATGAATCCTGGTCCATCAACTGGAACACCCGCAGGGTCGACAATGGCGACTGGCGATTCAAGGTCACCGCCTACAGCCGGAACAACCTGTCGGCTTCCGATACCATCGACCTGACCATCGAGAATACCGCCAAGGCCGAGGAGGAAGGTGACGAAGGATTCATGGACAAGCTGAACGAGCAGTTCCACAAGCTGGGTGACAGGACCACCGGCAATCCCGACCATGGCCTGTTCGTACTCATCGGCGCGGTGGTACTGGTATCGGTTCTGGCCATCGGCGGCAAGCTTGCCATGGGCCGACGGAACCGATGGGATGACTGGTGACCTTCCTGTCTGTATGACCCGCGCCCGCGTCAAGGCCGTGGTGGCCCGCCCCGCACACGACTGCCGCCGGCCCCCATGCCGCCTATGCCGAAGCCGGGGCCGCCCCGCGCATAGTAGCCGATAGGCCCACTGCCTACCGCCATGATGAGCGGTGCTCATTATCAGTGGAGTCTGTGAATATCCCCTTCGTTCCATTACACTTACACTGGGAATAGGGGAGAGGTAGCCCCGAGCGGATTTGAACCGCTGTCGCGGGATCCAGAGTCCCGCATGATAGACCGCTACACTACGGGGCTACGATATGTAGCTTACGAATGATAACCTGGCCCATTAAAACAGTAACGTCTGGTTTATGGGTTCTTCAAGCCGGGAGGAGCGTTCGAACCGGGGTTCAAAGCAGGCTTACTTGCGTTTGAAGGTATCGAGTTCCTCGATAACCTCTACCTCTTCGGGTACCGGTTCCACCGCCACAGCCTCGACGATCTCGTCATCCACGTCGTCCAGGGATACGACCACGGCCTGGGCAATCTCGGGTAACTGCTCGTCGATGGCAGCAACCTCGATCGGCGCCACAGCGACTGGCGCGGCTTCGACCGGTTCGGGAGTGATCGGCTCCGGAATCGATATGACC
>CAYSUX010000008.1:0-28140 GCA_964434315.1 uncultured archaeon | reverse complement strand
GCTATGGAGTTTTAGAGTTACAAAATTAGGGAATTTTGGCTGTTACACGACACATGAACTTAAATGATAAGTGAAAAAGGGTGAGTGGAAAGGGTGAAAGATACGTTACCTATCCTATGAACCCAGTCAATCCAGAACCCTCAGCTCCCTCGACAGACCCGTCATACTCCTCGACCCATCCTCGGTGATGACCATGTCATCCTCGATACGCACCCCTCCCAGGCCCGGCAGATAGATGCCCGGCTCGACCGTGAAGGTCATACCCGGCTCCAGAGGGATGAGTACGCCCTCGTTCATATCGGGCTCCTCGTGACCTTCCAGGCCCATGCCATGGCCGGTGCGGTGGATGAACCGCTCGCCATAGCCGGCGTCGATGATGAGCTTGCGGGTCGCCCGGTCCACATCCTGCCCGGTGGCGCCTGGACACGCGGTCTCCCGGCCGGCCCTGGCGGCGGCCCTTACGATATCGTATATCTTTTGCAGCTCGGGCTCGGGCTGTCCCAGGGCCACGCAGCGGGTTATGTCCGATACATATCCTTGATGGGTGGCTCCCCAGTCGATGACCACCAGGTCGCCCTTCTCCAGCTTGCGGTCAGTGGGGAAAAGATGGGGATCGGCGCCGTTGGGACCGCTGGCCACCAGGGGAAAGAAGGGGAACTCGGGCTCTGAACCGGCCTTCAGCAACCGGGCCGTCAGTTCGGCTGCCACCTCCCGCTCGGTCAGACCGGGTCTGATGAAAGGTAGGGTGGCCTCGAAAGCCTGCTCGGCGATGCGGGCAGCCTCCTCCATGGCAGCCAGCTCGGTATCATCCTTGGTCATGCGCAGGCCGGCGAACAGATTATCGGCATTGGTCACCTCCACTCCCCCCACGCCCCTTAACAGCTCCAGCTCCAAAAAGCGGCAGCGGCGACCCTCCACGCCCACCTTCCCGCCGGCATTTCCAGCCTCCTTGCCGACCTTATCGCCGGCCAGACCCATCTCCTTCAACGCGTCAGCATAGGCGCCTTTCGGGCCGCCGGCGTCCTCGAAAGAATGGACCCGTACCGGATAGGGAGCCTGCCGGGCCTTGCCATCCTCCAGAGAGGGGACCACGAACACCGGTTCACCCTCGGCCCTGAAGAAGGCCATGACCGGCCGTTCGCTCAGATGGAAGCTCAGGCCCGAGAGGTAGTAGAGGTTGGGACCGGGGATCACCGCCACGCAATCCAGGCCGGCCCTGGCTATCTCGGTTGTCAGCTTTGCGACCCGTTCTTGAATCATGTTATCAGCTATCCCTTCTCGATGAGTATCTCCAGGAACCGCTCCATATGGGCGGCCAGATGGGCGTTGTCGGTGTAGCCACAGGTATGGAGGTCCGGTGAGGCGATCAGGGCCCGCTCGCCATCGGTGATGACATCGGTGGCCAGCAGCCGGTCGTTGCGTACCACCTGGCAACCCTCGGGCACCCTCTGGAGAGGTCTGGTGATGATGGTCACCTCGATGCCCCGGTTGATGCAATCGTGAAGCTTTCTCTCGACCCTGGAATAGAGATGGGAGAAGGCCGGTGTGGAGATGATGAAGGAGCGGGTTGCGATGTCCAGCAGTTCGCCTATCTTCTCGATGACCCGTTCTTTGCCGGCGATGGTGTAGACCAGTTGGGGCTCGCCCTTTTCGGCCACCACCTCGTGAAGCAGTTCCAGTTTCTCGAAGGTCTCCCTTATCTCGGCCACGACCCGATCGGCTATCTGCTTGGGGGACTCGGGCTTGTAGATACGGGGTCGGCCGGTGGTGGATATGGCGAAGTTCTTCTCCTCCAGGCTGCGCAACACCTTGTAGGCCGAGGTCCGGGGGATCTTGGCCGTTGCCGCTATGGCCTCGGTCTCGCCGTAACCATGGGCCACCAGGGCGATGTAGGCTCGGGCCTCGTAGGGACTAAGGCCGATCATCTCCAGACGCACGGAGGCCTGGCGGAACTCGTGCTCCAGCTCCTCGGTGGATACCGTGATGGGAAGGCTGGCCAGGTCGGAAAGGGAGCCGGTCATGGTGTCATCTCCAAATATCGGTTCCCCACGCGTCGATGGGCGAAGGATATGTCCAGGCCCTGCATGGGTCAGGCGTGTAGTAGCGACAGCTACAAAAGGTTTAATATAAAACCGTTTCTAGGACCGATGACGTGCTCAAAATGGCTTCAAGGCAAGTAGTGACACACTCGGCGCTCGTAATAGGACTTCCGAAGAATACAGACAGTCTGTGCCCCGAGTGTCTACGCCATCTCGTGGCTAAGCTGTACGACGAGGATGGAAAGGTGATGATGCGCAAGAATTGCCCCGATCACAGGGAGTTCATCGACACCTACTTTGCCGATACCAAGATGTACCTGAAGATGGAACGGTTCGCCAGGGACGGCATCGGTGTGGAGAACGCCGCCATCAAGGATGCCACCTCATGCCCGGAGGATTGCGGCCTGTGCAACCTTCACAAGACCCACACCAACCTGGCCAACATCGACCTGACCAACCGCTGCAACCTGCGCTGCCCGGTCTGCTTTGCCAACGCCAACGAAGCGGGTTATGTCTTCGAGCCCGACCTTGAGACCATCAAATACCAGCTTGCGGTGCTGCGCGACCAGAAACCCGTACCGACCGCGGCGGTGCAGTTCGCCGGTGGAGAGCCCACGATACATCCCCATTTTCTCGAAGCTGTCTCGGCGGCCCGTGATTACGGCGTCCCCCAGATACAGGTGGCCACCAACGGCATCATGCTGGCCAAGAAGCCCGGTTTCGCCCAGCAGATGTTCGAGGCCGGGATGCACACCATCTACCTGCAGTTCGACGGCTTCAAGAAGGCCTCCCACATCGAGGCCCGGGGCTTCGATCTTACAAAGATCAAGGAGAAGGCCATAGAGAACTGCCGCCAGGTCAAGCCCAAGCCACTGACGGTGGTGTTGGTTCCCACTGTGCTCAACAGTATCAACGATGACGAGGTAGGTCAGATGGCCGAGTATGCCATCCAGAACAATGACGTCATCCGGGGGGTCAACTATCAGCCGGTCTCCATCACCGGGCGCATCGATTACGAAGAGCGGATGCGCTACCGCTTCACCCTGGCCGACCTGGCCGAGAGGTTGGAGGTACAGACCAAGGGTAAGCTGGTCAAGGACGACTGGTTCCCGGTGCCCCTGGTCATCCCCATCGCCAATATGGTCAGCGCCATCACCGGCCAGTACAAGCCGGCCTTCACAGCTCACCCCCATTGCGGCATCGCCACCTTCCTCTATGTTGACGAGAACAAGGAATACATGCCAGTGACCCGATTCATCGACGTGGAGGGTATGTTCGGCAAGATGGAGGAGCTGGCCAACAAGGCCAATACCAAGACCGGGCGCCTGGCCATCTCGGTGCTCAAGAAGGGAGGACGGGTGGTCAAGGGCAAGACCCTGGCCAGGGCCTTCAAGCACCTGTTCGGTGAGTACATCGATGAGAACAAATGTCCCGAGGACTTCAATGTCTTCGAGCTGCTGGGTGGCGTTGCCAGTACCGGTAACAAGGCCGGGGCTGGAGAGTTCTGCTGGACTACCACCTATCTGGGCGGCATGCACTTTCAGGACCTCTACAACTACGACATCGAGCGGGTCATGCGCTGCTCGGTCCATTACACCATTCCCGACGGCCGGCTCATCCCCTTCTGCGCCTACAACTGCGGTCCCTCCTACCGCGCCCAGATAGAAGAGCGTTTCTCGATGCCGCTCAAGGATTTCAAGATCGGCAAGTACTCGGTGACCATCGACGATATCGCCACCAGGCACAAGCGTTACTCGGACATACCCATCGTCAAGGACGCCGAAGGCAACTACAAGGTCCAGTACACCGACCCTGGCCCCAGGCCCATCAAGTAGGCCCGCCCGGCATCCTGTCCACGGCAAAGGGGACCGATTCCGTCCACACCGCTCATACCGTCCAGGCAGTCCGCCCGGAACACTCCGGAGCTGGGTTACGCAGGGTGACCCTATGAAGAACTGACCAACTGACCTGTTCGTATCGTGTTCCGCATGACTTATAAAATCCAGAGCCCTGAAGCGCTCCTATGGACTACGACTACGATGCCATCATCATCGGCGCGGGACCGGCGGGCACGACCACCGCCAGATTCGCGGCCGAGGGTGGCGCCAGGGTGCTGGTCATCGAGAAAAGACAGGAGATCGGCACGCCGGTGCGCTGCGGCGAGGGTATCGCCCCCCGCTGGGCCAAGGAGGTTGGTATCCCGATGGATGAGCAGGATTGGATCACCAACCGGGTCAAGGGAGCCAAGATCGTCTCGCCCGACGGCACGACGCTCCACATCGACGACAGCGACATGGGCACCGAGATCGGCATGGTCATCGAGCGGGACAAGTTCGACAAGGCCCTGGCCCGCATGGCAGTGGATGTCGGAGCCCATATCCGGGTCAAGACCCGGGCTGTCTGCATCAACCGGGATGACGAGGGCCGGGTCTGCGGGGTCAAGGTGATCCATCTGGGCCGGGAGGAGGATATCACGGCACCCATCGTGGTCGGCGCCGACGGCTTTGAATCCCAGGTTGGTCACTGGGCCGGCATCGACACAAAACTGAAGCCCGGCGACATCTCCTCCAACTACCAGTACCGGCTGGTGAACCTGGACATCCCGGGGGACTATTGCGAGTTCTACCTGGCTCCCAGCGATATCGGCGGCTACTTCTACAACTTCCCCAAGTCGAAGAGCGAGGCCAACATCGGTTTCGGCATCCTGCTCTCCAACTGCAAGGGCCGGGCCACGGCCAAGAAACACCTGGATAAATTCATCGCCGAACATCCCTTGTACTCCAAAGGACAGGCCATCGAGATGGTCTGCGGCGGCACCAGCCTGTCGGCGCCTCTCGACCGGACCATCGCCCAGGGGGTCATGATCGTGGGTGACTCCGCCCGGCAGATCAACTCCATCACCGGAGGCGGTATCGCCACCGCCTGCCAGGCCGGCAAGGTGGCGGGTCACACCATCGTCGCCGCGGCCAAGGCCAGGGACTACTCCGAAAAGTTCCTGCTAATGTACGAGGAGGGCTGGCGCGAGGAACTGGAGGAGAAGCTCTACAACGCCTGGGTGGCCAAGGAGAAGCTGGCCCAGGTACCGGATCATATCATCGACAAGGTCGTGGGAACCCTGGCCGAGGTGGGCATCGAAAGGCTCTCGGTGGAGGAGATACTGGATGTCATCGCCGAGCACCATCCCGATCTGCTGGAGGAGCTGGCGGATATCATATAGCATATAGCGATTCCAGTGGCGATTCCAGCGGCCCACAAACCGCGCCTCCATATCCTTTAAATAGCTCACAAACCGGCCTTCCAAAGGTCGTTTATAAACCGAACCTGCTATTGGCTCTTGATGGTGGAGCGTTCGCCAGGGCTGCTGGTTGTGATCGCGACCTTTCTTCTAGGGTCATTCTTGGTTTTCGGGTCGGCGGTCCCGACAGCGGCAGCGGATGGGAACGAGCCTCCCACGGCCCGGATAGATGATATTACCTTCCCGGCCAGGGCCAACCGGACCCTGACATTCGAGGGCGCAGGCAGCGATACCGATGGTTCCATCGTTCGCTATGAATGGGACTTCGACGGTGACGGAACCTATGACTGGAACTCCACCGAGAACGGAATCACAACCCACTCCTTCACCCTGCCCGGCAACTACACACCCAGCTTCAAGGTCAAGGACGATGGTGGCAACTGGAGCGTCGAGGCCAATGTATCGTTGACCGTCAGAGCTTCGGAAGAGACCTCTGGCGGAAACGGTGGTGATGGGAATGGAACCGAAGAGCCCTTGCTGCCATCCTACCTGAGCTGGGCCATCATGGGCTTTCTGGCCCTCATCCTCGTCGTCTCGGTGGCTCGCGCAGCCATGGCCCGGCGGGCTCCGAAGGTATCGGTGCCCCAGGGTATCCAGACCAGTACCGAGGAGTTCCAGTGCGCAGTCTGCGGTGTCGATACCCAACCCGGGGAGCGAACCTGTACGGTCTGCGGGGCCATCCATCCCAAGGTATGGCGGCCGGTCGATGCCGAGCCCGGGGCGGCGACGGCACGCAAGCCCAAGCCCGAGAAACCCGCCCGGAAGAGCCGGTTCGCGGCCCGCAGGCAGGCCAAGGCCAAGGCAGCCCTGGACGCGGTCCGATCGGGGCCGCCCAACTACATCGTCGAGGAGATATTCCATATCCACCACGACGGCCGGGTCATGAACCACATCGGCCAGGTGGACTCCGGTACCGATTTCGACCTGGTCGGCGGGATGTTCTCGGCTATCATGGATTTTGTCAAGGACTCCTTTGGAAGGCCGGGCTTTCTGGGCGCCATAGAGTACGGCGACAACAAGATCCTCATCGAGATGGGTCGATACAGCTTTCTGGTGGTGGTGGTCTACGGTGACACGCCTCAAAAGCTGAGGGAGCACACGAACGAGGCCTTGACCCGTACCGAGACCTACCTGACCGGGGTCATCGAGCAGTGGAACGGGGACCGGGAGCTGATGACGCCGGCCCGGGAGTTCATCGCGCCCCTGGTGATGGAGACGGCGGGGGTGACCCGCAAACAGGTGGAGGCGGCCCTGGCCGACGAGGGCGTGAAGCTGGTCTCGGCCTGGGAGTATTACCAGGGCTGCATCAGGCTGAAGGTGGCCTGTGTCAACCATACCTCAACTGTGGTCACCGATCTGAAGGTTGACATCGACTACGACCGCCACCTGCTACGCTGGGACCACCATGAGCCCGATTTCCACCGGGAAGGCTCGGTCATCCACATGGGTATCATCGAGGGCGGGGGCAAGAAGACCGTGGCGGTGGCCTTCGACCCCCTGATGTGCCAGCGCACCTCGCTCAACGCCCTGGCCTCGTTCAAGGACGCCCGGGGGGAGTTGAACACGGCCACGATGAAGCGCCGGTTGGTGGAGGTGGTCTGCCCCCTGTTCTTCACCCCCGATAACGCCTCCACGGCCACATTGCGGCGCCTGGTGGAGGACAAGCTCACCTACAAGGATTCCAAGCTCTACCGCATCCCCGACCGGATGAAGCCGGCCAAGGCCCTGGATATGGCCAAGCAGACCCTGGAAGGCCGGGACGTGAAGTTCGTAAAGCAGTACATCCAGCCGGAGCCTTTCAAGGCCGAGGCCTGGTATTACGGTGTTACCAAGGTGAAGAAGGAGGAGATGGTCGTGAGGGTGGGCATCGATGAGCAAGCGGGCCTCATCTCCCTCTTTGCCGCCGCCAACCAGAGCGCCTCCCTGGTGGGCTTGCTGGCGGAACTGGGCCATGACATGGTCAAGCTGGCGGCCCGCCAGGGGGTGACCCTGAAGTCGGTGACCGACCAACTGGTCAAGGACGAGCTACTCAACGCCAGTTACCTAATTGAGGAGAAACTGAGGGAAGCCGAAGCCCGGGAAGCCGAGGCAGCCGCAAAGCCAGCCGCCGCCAAGGATGCCAGCGACAAAGGTATACGACCCCACACCTCGAGGCAGGAGGAAGCCGAGGCAGCCGCCGGTGAACTGGAGGCGTATAGGGACGAAAGGGCTCTCGAATCCGAGGCGGAATCTGATTCTGAACCCGAGTCGGAACCCGAGTCGGAGCCTGTGCCTAGGCCGGAGAAGGAGCCAGATTCCAGGGCGGAGTCGGAACCGGAGGCGGCGAGAGAGCCGGAGCCGACGGAGATAATCCTTCCCAAAGGCAACCGCAAGGCCTTCGATCCTTCCAAATTACAGGCCATCATCGACGGCTTGGATGAAAAAACAGCCATAGACCACGATGACGAGGGATCGGTCGGCATGGGCGATGAGGATGAGGATGGTGATGGTGTTGGCGATGAGGATGATAATGGTAATGGTGTTAGCGATGGTGTTGGCGATGGAAATGGAGATGGAGATTCAAAGGAGGCTTTAGAGGATGGAAAGCGGTCGAAATGAACCTGTCATCTCACCGGCCTTCTTTCCGGTTCAGGCGGACCCACAAAAAAGCCATCCATATCCTTTTTATAACACACAAACCCGGAATCCATTTTTTTTATATTCAAAGCAACCGATAATATGAATAGAGAACGAAACGTGAATACCATGTCATCCGAACACCCTGTTATCTCCCATATCGTCGTCCTCCTTTTCCTGGTACCAGGAATGGCCGGCCTCCTGCTGGCAACCCCCTTGGCCGAGGAGCTGGGCCTCGTGGGGGAGGCGAGAGGCGACAATGGATACGACATGAGCCATGTGGTGGCTATGTGGAAGATGGACGAGGATGACGGCACCACGATCTACGATGCCTCGGAATACGACAATGATGGTAACATTGATGGTGCTCAATGGACCGAAGGGATGAATGGCTCTGCATTGAGGTTCGATGGAAGCAATGATGATGTTTCGATACCCAACTCGGATGAACTTGTCTTTGGTACTTCAAATTTCACTATCGAAACCTGGATCTACCCCACTGCATACACCGGGAACAATGGACTCAATGCGATTCTCACAAAACATGCCGGCTCGGGCGACACCGGTTCCTGGCTCTTCAGGGTACGAATCCACAATGAGGTGCCCAAACTGAACTTCGGGGGTATGGGTTGGGACACCAACTTCCATGGGAACGACGAAATAACACTGAATGAGTGGCATCATGCGGCCCTGGTCAGGCAAGGAGATAATTTTTCATTCTATCATAATGGCGAATTCGATGGGTCATACGAGAAGAGCGATGATCTTTCATCGACTACAGGCATCTTGATCTCAGATCAACACAATGTCAACGGCGAGAGGTTCACAGGCACGATTGATGAGATGGTCATCCACAATAAGGCTCTTACTCCAGATGAGTTCTACGGCCTTCATTTCGTCCCGGACCTCACCCTCGACTCCGACGACATCACCATCTTAGACGCCAGCCCCACCGTGGGCGACACCGTGACCATCGAGGCGGTGGTGCACAACATCGGGAATACCAGTATGGAGCACTGGCAGATCACGGATGACTCCGTAGATTACAACTGGCCCAGTTACTCGGATTCTGGCGAGAAGATCGTATATATGTACTCTGGTGGAGGAGAAAACAGCTACATCTATTCCATGAACTTCGACGGCTCAGGAAAGACCAAACTCACCAACAAGGAGAACGGAGAGTACGAGGTTTACCCTGACACGAGCACCGACGGGACCCTCATCAGCTACGAGGAGTCCAAGAGCGGGGGCAATAACTTCGATATCTATGTGATGCATCTTGACGGGAGTAGCAAGACCCAGGTTTCAAACCACAGCAAACGGGAAACCCATCAGACCTTCGGCTTTGACGACAACTATATGACATACTCAGCAGAGCAGGATGGGAGTTCCAACTATGATATCTGGGTCATGAAGAAGGACGGCGATGACTGGGACACTAATGCCACTGCCTACCAGGTCACCAACGATGAGATTCAGGAATATATGCCTGTGCTCTTCCCTGGGAACGATAAGATAATCTATGTCAAGAATAACAAACTCTGGACTGCCACCAGGGATGGTGAAGAGTGGGACGAGGGGGTCACGCTGGAGCAGCTTACCACGGACAGTGCGGACTACGACAGGGCTGACATCTCCCCCAATGGGCGGAAGATTCTTACAGTCTCCCAGACCCGTGATGGAGGGGATAAAGCCGACCTCTGGCTCATGAACTCCGATGCCAGCAATGCCGTACAGCTCACCACCGAAAACTTCCACCAGAGCTACCCCCGGTTCAACACCGACGCCTCGAAAATCATCTATTCTTCCTACGAAGACGGCGGCTCTTACTGGGACATCTGGTAGCTAAACGCCACCGCCACCGCCACCGTCGGCTTCTACGACGGCGACCCCGAGGGTGGCGGCGCGCTCATCGGCAGCGACGACATCGCCGTCTGGGCCAATGCCACGTCGCGGGCCAGCGTGGAGTGGACGGCCGAGGCCGGGGTGTCGGAGATCTGGGTGCGGGTCGAGGATGTGGAGCCCGGCGATGGGAACTGGAGCAATAATGTGGCGAACAAAGCGATCACAGTTCAAGAAGACGCCATCACCGTCGATATCAACGGTGACGGCGATTACACCTCGATCCAGGCGGCCATCGACAACGCCACCGAGGGTGAGACCATTCGGGTCTGGGCAGGGACCTACGAGGAAGAGATCATGGTGAACACAACCCTGTCGCTCATCGGGAATGGTTCTACTGATACCACCATCAAGGGAAGTAGGGGTCTGAAAACCAACACGGTCATCGTCAATGCCGATCATTGCAATATCAGCGGGTTTAATATCACTGACGGCGGTCGGGATAACGGTGACGCGGGATTGAAGATATTCTCAGATTGGAACACGATACAGAACAACAACATCTCCAATAACGGTGAAGATGGTTTGTCGATAATCGAAGCCGACCATAATCTCATCGATAACAATATCATGAATTCACACAAAGAACGAGGGATCGTATTGGATGGTGCAAATAACAATACGATCTCGAACCTTACCTGCGCCTACAATACATACGGAGCGATCGTGGACCACCACTCGAATTTCAATCGAATCATCAACAGCGACTTTAGCAACAACGAGCACCACGGCGTCTACCTTTCAGACGGCTCCTACAACAATACTCTGGATAACCTCACGATAAAATTCATCGAAAGCGGCAATGGTATCATCTTTGAGTCAAATGTTCATGACAATAAGATCATCAACAGCACCATCACCGATGAGCTCTCAGATCGAGAGAACCTCAACTTCGCGTCGAATTCGATGAACAACGTTGCCATCAACACCGTTTTTTCAACGATCACATGCGATGAAACATCCTCCCTGCTCGTCAAGAATTACCTCGTCGTGCAGGTTCTATCAGACACCGCCCCCCTAGCCGGTGCAGATGTACGGGTCAGGGACAATCCGATCCTATATGCCTCCTCCCATTACGGCGGCATCAATCCCAAGACCGGTGTTGACGGGAAGATACGGCCACTCTTGGTCACGGACCGTATCTACGATGGGAATTCCAATGCCACAGAGAATACAACTACGGTTGAAGTATACTATCAGGGCAACAGCGTGACAGTTGATGTGAACATGTCTATCGGTCATACCGAGCTGGTGTATCTGGATCTGTTCGGTGTTTCGCCATCGTCAGACCTCTACTACCCTCACGACACCGTCTCCCTCACCGCCAGCCTCAACCAGACCTCGCCTGCAAACCTCACCTTCACGGTCCTCGACCCCGCCGGCAACGCCCTGCCGCAGGCCGCCGCCAACCTCACCACCGAGCTGCACCAGCGCCCGCTGGCCGCCGACGAGCACACTGTGGGCCTGTGGCACTTCGACGACGCCTGGGGGCCCACGGCGGCCGACGGCAGCGGGGAGGGGAATGATGGCGAGCTTGCGGGCGGGCCGGAGTGGGTGGAGGGCAAGCTGGGGAAGGCTCTGGAAATCAGTGAAGACACAGGCCCTGTCAACATCGAGGCCGACCCATCGCTTAATTTCGCTGGCCCGATAACGGTTGAGGCCTGGGTGCGCATCAATGCAATAGATGAAGAGCGACAGAGGATCGTTGCCAAGTGGGAGAACTGGGAGTCCTCGAATTACAACTGGATCCTTGGTACAGACAATTTTGATGATTATCGGTTCCTTGTCAAGAATGTCGGTGACCCGATAGAGGCAGTAGCCCCAAACTCTGTGGAAGTTGGAAAATGGCAGCATGTTATGGGTGTTTGGAATGGTACTGACACATTACTCTACGTCGATGGTGAACTGGTGAACATGACAGAAGGCCCCAATGCTCGAAAAGATTCAGACTTCGGTATCGGTATCGGAGATTCTTACAATGAAACTCGAGATATCCTGAACGGCACCATCGACGAGGTCCGCATCTCCGACATCGCCCGCGACATCTCGGAGAGCCAGCTCTACCAGCGCGCCCAGCACAGCTTCCGCCTGGGCCCCCGCGCCGCCCCCGGCAACTACACAGTCTATGCCAATGTTACCGACGGCAGCGGCAATGAGGGCGGCGGCTCGGCCACCACGACCTTTGAGGTGGGCGCGCTCCAGGCCGTCACCGACCGGGAGTGGTACTATCAGGGCGAGAACATCACGGCTGGGGCGGAGTACTACGACGTGAACGCCACCAATGTGACCTGGGAGCTGCTGGACCCGGAGGGGGAAGTCGTGACGACGGTGGCCGACGTTAGGACGAGTATCGACGGCTGGGAGTACGAGGCTGACGAGAATACCGTAGGTTTGTGGCACTTCGATGAGGGCTATGGGGATACGGCGTATGATAGCTCGGACGAGGGGAATGATGGTACATTGGAGAATGGGCTAACCTGGAATAGTGGGGTCATTGGAATGGGATTGATTTTTGATGGACAAGATGATTATCTTGAGGTTCCTCATCACGAAAGTATTGATTTTGAAGGTAATGATACGTTTTCTATTGAGTTCTGGTTTAAACGTTTTTCATTGAGTGTTGATCAGCAAAGATTCCTTGTTAAAGGCAAAGGTGGTGACCCCGAAAATTATGCATACGATGTAAGATTATATGCTGAAAATTCTAGTTTAAGTTTTATGTGGGAGTCTGATAATGGTCAGATCAATCAAGAACTGTTTGGACCTCAAATCTTAGATTTATCTTGGCATCATGTTGCTACCTCTTGGGATGGGGGCAGTCAAAAAATATACTTGGATGGCTTTCTTGTTGCTGAAGATACTAGTTCCCAAGGGCCTGGAACAGATGCAGATCGTTCGTTGATAATTGGTGGTCACCCCTACTTTGGAGGTAGTGATTATTTCAACGGAACCCTTGATGAAATTCGAATTATAAATTCATTTAGCATATCCACTCAATTCAACCTCTTCCAGTCCGCCTCCTCCACCATGACCCTCCCCGCCTCCGCCGCCCCCGGCCAATGGACCCTGCGGGCCACGGCTGCCGATGGGGCGCTGGTGGCCGCTAAGGCCATCGAGGTGCGGCCCATGCTTGCCCTTGGTGTCCCAGCCGGCCCGGGCGAGGGCGGCAGCTACACCGGCGGCGACGCCGTCAATGCCTCGGCCGAGCTGTATCGTGGCGGGGCCGAGAACCTGACCTTCGTGCTGCTGGACCCAGAGGGGCAGGAGGTGCGCAACATCACGGTGACCGGAGAGCTGGGCGGCTGGGCCTATGAGGCCGACGACGCCACAGTGGGGCTGTGGCATTTCGATGAGGGCGATGGTGATGTGGCGTATGATAGCTCGGGTAACGATATCAATGGAGAAATAAACGAGACCCAATGGATCGACGGAAGATTTGATTCAACATTGTATTTCGATGGTGACGGCGATTTTATCGATTACGGAGATAACGATCTGCTCGATATCGTTGACGACTTTACCATTGAATTTTGGATAAGGCATAATGGAACAGCCGATAATTTCCAAGTCTTCATATCAAAGCATCGACCGGGATGTGACGATGATAATAGCTGGATTGTCTATTTAGAAAATAACAAGACCGTGGTCATAGAGTTTTTCCCCCACACATACTTCTATTCCAAGACCTCGTTAATAGAGAATCAATGGTACAATGTGATCTTCACCTACAATGATGAAATAGATAATTTGAAAATTTACATCGATGGCCTTCTGGATGTCCAGTTCAACAGGAATTTTGAGATTCACAATACAGATAAGAAGTTCATAATCGGTTGCGATAACGATGATAAATTCTGTTATGACGGCCTCCTCGACGAGGTCCGCATCTCCAATGTCGCCCGCCAGCCCTGGGAGTTCAACCTGTTCCAGCGGGCCGCCACCGAGGCCGACCTGACGCTACCGACGGGGGCGCAGGGCGGCAACTGGACCGTGCGGGTCACTGCCGAGGGCGGGTTTGTGATGGAGGAGATTATCGAGGTAATCCATGTTAATGTCCATCCAAATGCGACCATAGAATCCATCACACCCAACCCCGGGCTTTACGGTTCTTCGATCACCTTCACCGGACAGGGTAATGACACCGACGGGATGATATCCTCATACCGATGGCGCTCCGATATCGATGGTAACCTATCCTCCCAAACTTCATTCAGCGCTGACAACCTCTCCCTGGGCGCCCATACCATCTACTTCAAGGTGCAGGATGACGAGGGAGCCTGGTCGGCGGAGGTCTCCGCTCCGCTCAGGGTGATACAAGATGAAGAGGTGACCTTTGTAGGCTCGACACCTGGCAAGATGAACGATGTGGCCATTGTTGGCGATTATGCCTATGTTGCAGCCCAATCGGGGCTACTGGTGGTGGACATATCCGACCCCGGCGATCCCATCCGGACGGCCTTCCTGGCACTGCCGGACATTAGATTCGTGGATATAGCGATCGCTAACGGCTACGCCTACCTGGCCAATGAGAGCGGTGGGATGGTGATAATCGACGTCTTGGACCCTGCCGAACCCAAGTATGCAGGTAGCTACGAGGCTCAAAGCTCCGTCCAGGGCGTGGCGGTTGTCGGGGACTACGCCTACCTGGCCGATGGGACCTACGGGCTGGTAGTGGTGGATGTCTCGGACCCTACCGAACCCACCTACACGGGTCGTTCTTCCTCTGGCGGCGGCTATCGCCACGATGTGGTTGTGGTCGGAGATTACGCCTATGTCGCCCAGGGCAATGGTGGGCTGGTGATCGTGAACATCTCCGACCAATTCTTCAACCAGAAGGGCAGCTACGACACTGACGGTTTCATCTACGGCGTGGCTGTGGCCGGCGAGTATGCCTATCTGGCCAATGGAAGTGGCGGGCTGGTGATCGTAAACATCTCCGACCCGTCAGACCCCACATACCAAGGTAGCTACGACACCGACGGTGCCGCCTATGGTGTGGTTGTGGTCGGCGATTATGCTTATGTGGCCGATCGGGGAGGCGGGCTGGTGATTGTTAATGTCTCCGACCCGACTGACCCTGCATACACCGGTGGCTACGACACATCTGGCGATCCCGAGTCCGTAACAGTGGTCGGCGAGGTTGCCTATCTTGCTGACGGTCATGGAGGCTTGCTGGCGGTTAGCGTCTTTGATCCCGAGGCTCCAACTTTGGAGGGAGTCTATAACACGTCGGCAAATGTCAATGATGTCTCGAAAGTCGGCGACTACGCCTATCTAGCCGATTCCAAGGCCGGATTGGTGGTCGTGAACGTTTCTGATCCTACAGACCCCGTCCGTTTAGCGAATACAACCTCTCCCATCACCAGCGTTACCGTGTCCGGGGATTACGCCTATTGTGCCAACTATGACCTCGGACTGCTGATCATGGACCTCTTAGACCCGGAAGATCCCCTTTTGGTCGGAGATTATGAGACCCCCGGCTACGCCAAGGACGTCGTGGTGTCCGGAAACCACGCCTACATTGCCGACTATGAGAACGGACTGGTGATAGTAAATATCTCGGACCCGACAGATCCCACCTATGTTGGGGATTACGATACCTCCGGCAAGAGTCGAGGTGTGGCGGTTGCGGGTAACTACGCCTACATTGCTGATGATGATCACGGACTGGTGGTGGTGAACGTCTCCGATCCGACCGACCCCACCTACGCTGGTGGCAACGACACCTTCGGCAGGGCCTACAAGGTGGTAATCGATGGTGATTACGCTTACCTGGCCGACTTTAACGGTGGGTTGATCATCTTCGACATCTCGGATCCGACCGATCCCACCTATCTGGGGGAATTCGATGCCACCGGACAGATCACCAGTGTGGTGATCGAGGGTGACTACGCTTATATCACAGACACCGGGACCGGGATAGAGGTGCTGAACCTCTCGGACCCTGCCTCGCCGGTACGAGTGGGGGGCAGTAACACCTTCGGCAATGCTTATGACGTGGCAGTGGCCGGTGGCTATGCCTACGTAGCTGCTTCGAGCAGCGGGCTGCAGGTCTTCGGTATCGATATCCCAATCATCGAACCATCGATCTCCGTTACTTTAGATAGATACATCTTGGAACGCGGCGAACAGCTACGCTTCTGGGCCAACTACACCGGCCCGGACGAGGAGATGACCGTCAGCCTCTACCAACCCAACGGAACATTCCTGATGAGCTGGAAATTCTACTCTCCGGGTCAGAACGCCAGTCAGTGGTCCATTCCCACTGACGCCATCCCAGGCGTCTACGAACTGAAAGCCAACACCACCGACGCCCTGAACTCGACGACATTCGAGGTCGTTCCGGCGCCTCTGCTCGATCTGTCCATCGTCGCCGAGGATATTGTATTCTTACCGGCTACGCCCTACGAGAACGACACCGTGACCATCAACGCCACCGTGCGAAACCTGGGCGATGTCGGGGCCAACGGGACGGTCAGCTTCTACCTGGGCGAGCCTGACGGCATGGAGAATCTTATCGATTCGGTCGTTATCGACACGCCCATTCCCGCTGGTGAGTATCTGGCGGTCCAGGCCGAGTGGGAGTCGGCGATCGAGGGCGAACATGACATCTATGTGGTCATATCGGACATTTTGCCAATCGATGACGACCTGCTGAACAACGAGGCCTTTGCTACTCTCGTCGTGACTGGGTATGTTTTGGAGGTGGAAACCGATAAGGAAGCATATGAGGCGGGCGAGGAGGTCACGATCAACGTCACTTACGATGGTGGATCAGCGATGGTTTCCGTCCTGGTTGAATATCCCAATGGGACTCAACTGAGCTTGGAGGTGATTGGCTATCCGGGAGAGGATAATCACACCTTTGCCCTCCCCGCCGACGCCCCCGAGGGCAACTACACCGTGCGGGCCAACACCACCGATGCCTGGGCCTCCACGACCTTCGAGGTGCGGGAGCCCTTTGTCGAGCTGCCCGACCTGTCACTGAACGAGTCGGACATCGTCTTCGACCCGGGCCAGCCCCTGGTGAACGATACCATCGTGGTGGCCGCTGATGTCCACAACAGCGGCCCGGTGGACGGCAGTGGATGGGTCCGATACTACGATGGCGACCCAGACAGCGGCGGCCAGCTCATCGGCCAGGAAGCAGTCACCGTCTGGAGCGAGGAAGCCACCAACTCCTCCATCAACTGGAAACCCACCCTGGAAGGAATGTACAATATCTGTGTGAGGGTCGAGGAGGTTGACGGCGGTGAGAGTGATCTGGCCAACAACACAGCCTGCAAGGCCATCTACGTGGGTCCACGGCCCGACCTGGCGGTCTTTGCGGCCAATATCACCTGGACCCCTACCGAACCGGTGGAGGGCGATCTGGTGACCATCGGCGCCAATATTTCCAATCTGGCGGCAATGGCCGGTCAGGCCGATATCAGTCTCTATCTGGGCGATCCCGATGATGGCGGCCAGTTGCTGGGCACCGCCGAGAACGTGACCCTGGAGGCCGCCGAGTCCGCCCTGGTCAACTGGACGGTGTGGCAACCGACAGTGGCGGGCCTCTACAATCTGACTGTGACCATCCATGACGTGGAGCCCGGTGACGCCAACATTTCCAACAACCGGGCCAATGTCACCATCGAGGTCCTGCCCCACGCCAATCTGCCGGATCTGTATGTCAAGGAGATCCAGCTCACAGACGCGAACATCACCGAGAACCAGCGACTGGAGGTGACCCTGCGCGTCGGCAACAACGGCTCGGTGGCCTCGGGTTCCTTTATCGTGAAGTTCTACATCGACGGCTTCATGGCCCACAGTCACATGGTCAGCAACGGCGTGGCGCCCTACGGCTTTGCCGATGTGGTGGTGGAATGGCCGGTAGCCAACGATTCCGGCTCCTACCGGATAACCGGCAAACTGGACGCTATGGGTCAGGTGGACGAGTGGAACGAGCTGAACAACGAGTTCATCCTGGACCTCAGTATTCAAGGGGATGAGGGGGACTCCGGCTGGTTCGCCGGTTTCTCCATCCCCGGTATAGGCGAGGGCGTTGTGGCGGTGGTCGTCGTCGTGACCATGGCCGCCGTCGCCGCTGTCGGCGCGGCTGGAATGACCAGCGAGCGGAGTCGATGGTGGCTCTATGTCATGCTGGCCCTGCCATTACTGACCAAGGTGCGCAAGGAGGAACTGGAGAAACCTGACAAGTTCAAGGCCGGGAGGCTCTACCAGACCATCATGCTCAATCCGGGCATCAACCTGGCGGCCCTGCGGGATGTCTCCGGCCTACCCAACGGCACCCTGATCTACCATCTCGACCGCCTTGAGCGTGGCGGGGAGGTCCGCTCCCACAAACATGGCCAGCTCCGATTGTTCTATCCCACCGAGGAATCGAAACAGGTGGAGCGGGAGAGCGGCCTGCGTTACATGCACCGGACCCAGAAGCGGGTCCTGGAGCTTCTCACAGAGATCAACGAGGCAAACCAGCGGGTCATCGCCGATGCCCTCGAGATGAAGCAGCAACTGGTCTCCTACCATCTGCGGGAATTGCTACGGGGCGGCTATGTCCGGCGCCGGGGCCTGCGGGGTTTCTACACCTACCGGGTCGAGCCCAAGGCCACCCGGGCACTGTCAGAGGATGGTTGATGATTGAAAGTTGATGGTTGATCGTACCCCAACAGTTCGTCAGGTTATTGAAAAAAGAGCCGGCAATAACACCATATTGAGTTCACGACCACGCCAAGACCCGCCAGTGCCATCAAGACGATTGTCACCCAACTGCCTTTTAATATCCAATCGTCTGAAACATGGATGCACTCACGCTTCTGCCAGTCCTGGCGATCAAACAGATTGCCAGCCATCATTCTAGCCTGGGTGCTCTTCATTCCGATATTGTCATTACTTCCCGGGTCGAACGTTGGTCCGGGAACGGTTGGGGCGCAAGGCGGCGAGGCGGCGCCCGACCAGTCTGTCGATTATGGCAACTGGGCCAATATCCACGGTGATGCCGGGCATAGCGGGGCTGCCGGTTTCACAGAACCCGTACAGACCGCGTTACCCGAAGTCCAGGAGGCCTGGCGAGCCCAGATAGCCACCGACCCGGTAGCGGTCAACGGCCTGGTCATCGGCGGGCAATCCATGGATGGACCCAACGGCCTGCGGGCGGTCTCCTTGCACACCGGCGAGGAGGTCTGGACCAATGAGCTCAACGGCTATATGTGGACCTCACCCGCCTTCGACCGGCAGGGAAGGGTCTTCGTGGAGGTCATCAGCCCCGAGAGCGTCAACTCCGGCTCCGGCCAGTACGATGGTACGCTCTGGGCTTTGGAGGCCAGCACCGGCCAGAAGCTCTGGAAGTCCAAGATAACCACCACGGGCGGTACACCGGTTGTGGATGGCTCGACGATCCTGGTCTACACCACCAACAGCCTGGAAGCCCTTTCCACCATCAATGGCGAATCGCTCTGGTCGGTAGATCTTGAATTCATGTATCCCGGGGTCCCGCCGGCCGTCAGCGAGGGATTGGCGGTTGTCCGTGATGGCGAGCAGGTCAGAGCCCTGTTCCTGAACAACGGCACCGAGGCCTGGAACCAGACCGTCAGCTATCCCATCTGGCCCGTAGAGTTCTACATCACACTGGGCCGGGGACTGGTCGTGACCCGAACCGAGGGAGGCGAGAACCTCACCGCTTTCGAGCTGAACAACGGCAGCCAGCGCTGGAAGGTGGGATCGAGCGGTGGGATATTCATCAGCTATCATCCCGCTATCGGACCCGACGCCCTTTACATCCAGCACCTGGACAGTAACAGTTTTCCATCCCTGCTGGCCCTGAACCTGACTGACGGTTGGCCGAAATGGAATCTCCCGCTGGACCCGCAGGAGCTCACATTCGTCTCCCCGATAATCACCCCTGTGGGTCTGCTGAACCTGGAGAGCGGTGGGGTTGTCAGGGTTCGCGACCCGGCAACCGGCAATGCCACTTCTCTTTTTTACATCACGAACGCCGAAGACCAGAACACACTCTCCAGGGCTCTCCTGGCCCTGGTGGGCGATCGGCTGTTGGTGACCACACCGGAAGGCCTCATCGCCTATGGCACACCCGCGGCCACTATCACGCCTCCCGAACCCATCCGGACAGATAGCGAGGAGGGTGGATTCCTTAGCCAGATGACCAGTACTATGGCCGATGAAGGTGGTATCTTCATGGCCCTACTGGCCGGTTTCTTCCTGGGGATAGTCTTTACCCGATTCAGAAGCAGCAACAGGATCGCCGGCCTGAACAATCAGGTCTGGCAGCTCGGCGAGAAGCTGAAGAGAGCTCTCCGCCGCGGCCCGCGGCCCGACGACCCGGCACCCGACGGCAGGGACATGGGCATGGCATCACCCCCGACACCCGAGCAGGCGCCGGTGGGGCCATTACCCGACCATGTGAGCCGGGCGGTGATCGTCTGCGGGGCGGCGCCATTGACCCCGGCCGAGCAGGCGGTGTTGCCGGGCGCCTTCGTCATCGCCGCCGACAGCGGGGCCAATTACCTTCACCAGATCGGCCGAGCCCCCGATATGCTCATCGGCGATTTCGACTCCATCCGACCCGAGGTGCTCGCCTGGTGCCGAAAACTGGGCGTGGCCGAGGAGCAGTACCCGATGGCCAAGGACGCCACCGACGGCGAGTTGGCTGTTCTGGCCGCCCTGGACCGGGGCGCCAGCGAGGTGATGATGGTCTGTGCCCTGGGGGGCCGGGCCGACCACTCCTATGCCAACATGGGCCTGCTGGAGCTCATTGCCGACAAGGGCGCCTTCGGTACCATCGTCGGCCCCGACATCGACATCTATGTCGTCACTCCCGACCAACCCCTGCTCCAGCCCACCGTTACCAAGCGAGCCGTCTCGTTGATGCCCCTGTCCGAGCAGGTCGTGGGCATCTACTCCCGGGGATTGCGCTGGCCCCTGAGCGGTTCGGCCATGCACCGCACCCGGACCCTGGGTATCAGCAACGAGACCACCGAGGAGCTCATCGAGGTGAGGGTCACCGGCGGTACCCTGCTGGTGGGCATCAACCGGCCTGCCAGTGTGTTGGATACCATATCGCAACAGCCCTTTTGAGCACCACTTCACCGACTGAAAGGAGAGGAGGTGATATAGGAGTCGATAGGGATCGCAAGTTCTTCATCGAAGTTTTTCCAAAAAGTTCGCGCCGGAGAACCGTCAGTGACCTTGCGAGCCAAGCGAGGATAATTAAAAAGAGAGCCCTGCTTCTCCCCACATCGCGATCGAGTGAGGTTTTAAGAGCCCCCGGACCCTCGATGGGGTCGGTCCTTTGAATGGTTAAAGCACTATCCAGTTCGTTCTCGCCTCTGCTTTGCGCCCTTGTTTTCGGCTGCCTGGCGACCCTGTCGCTGGTCCCGGCGATAGCCCCATCGGCAATTCCCTCGGTAATTCCATCGTTGGTTCCGTCGGTATTTCCGGGAGTAGCGGCCGAGGGCGATTTCCATGTGATGCCCGTCGGCGACGAGGACCCCGGCGGAGGCTTCGAGCCCCATGTGCTGGCCGGCCCCAGCTTCGACGGTTCGGGTGAATGGTACTACTACGACAGCCCCACCGGTCTGGGCGGTACTCAGGGCGGCAACCTCTGGATATCCAAGGACTACGGCTACACCTGGCAATGGTACGACAAGGACACCGTCGTGGGCAGCTCGGGCGACTCCTTCACCGCCATCAGTCGCGACGGCAATATCTACTACACCGACCTCTACCTGAGCTCGGCCAGCGTCGATACCAGCCTGGACGGCGGCGAGACCTGGTATCCCAACCCTGTAGCCTCCCAGTATGTTCTGGACGACCGGCAATGGCTGGACATCGGCCCCAGCCGGGACGGCATCGGCGACGAAACCCTCTATTTTTCCTTCAACCAGATCCCCTCGGGCCTGGTCATGGTCAAGGCCCCCATCACCGCCGGCAATGAGGTGCCCTATGTCTGGCAGGAGTGCGGGGTCTTCGACACCGCCGCCCGATTCCGTGACAACCATGCCGTGGATGAGCTGACGGGAATGCTCTATGTCGCCAACTCCCAGAATAACGGCCTGCATGTCCTGGTCTCCGACGATGGTTGCAACTCCTTCGACAAGGTGCAGGTCAACAGTGTCCCGGGTAACGAGCTCCAGAACATCTTCGCCATCATCGACACCGACATAGCCGGAAACGTCTATGTGGCCTGGGTCACACCCGAGCAGGTCTGGCTGGCCATCTCCACCGATATGGGCCAGACCTGGACCGAGCATCAGGTCACCAACACCACCCGGGTCCGGGCTCTGCCCTGGCTGGCCGCCGGAGACGAGGGGCGGGTGGCCATCGCCTATTACGAGACCGTGGATCCGGCCACCGGCGCCTCAGACAGCCAGGAGGGCTGGTGGGACGTCAAGGTCGCCATGACCCTCAACGCCCTGAACGAGACCCCCGACTTCACATTCCTGACAGTGGACGAGATGGTCCACAAGGGCGGCATCCAGACCACCGGCACCGGCGGCGGCTCCGACCGGGACCTGGGCGACTTCCTGACCGTCGATGTCGATACACTGGGCCGCATCCTGGTCTCCTACGGTGAGGATGGAGACGACGGCCCCAACAACCGGGGCGCCATGCCCATGTACGCCGGCCAGATACGGGGGCCCTTTCTGAGGGAAACCAGCGGACCCGAGATCGTCTACGAGCTGCGTCGAGATGACCGCATTGTGTTTCTGGACCTCGAAGGCACCCATGATCTCAACAATTACACCATCGTCAACCTTAGCGTGGATTGGGGCGACAACACCTCGTTGGAGATCGTCGGCAACGATACCAATTTGGCCCACCGATACCCCGACCGCACAGCCGACTACAACATCACCATCGAGGCCACCAATCTCATCGGCATGAGCTCCACCCTTGTGTTAGCCGTGCGAATCGCCCCTGACGAGGGCGGCTGGGAGATTATGGGCCTCCCCGGCCTGGCCGATGTGGGCGGCGGGCTGCTGGCACTCATCGCCGTGGCGGCTGCGGCACTGGCGAGGAGGGGGGGCCGGGACGGAGGTCCAATCGGGCAAAAGTCGGGCGCCGAAACCGAGGCCGTAGCGGAAAGCCCTCCCGAGGGTGCCGGAGAAGACGTTTTGGACGCTGAACAGTAGGGGCAATAGACCCCCCGAACGAGGTGAGCGGAGCGAGCCGAAGCGAGCGGGAGTCAAGGGTTTTTCATCGAAGTTTTTTCCAAAAAGGTTGGGACTAGAGAAGCGTCAGTGACCTCACGAGTGAAGCAAGCATAGCTTGCAACGCGAAGTGGGGTCGCGAGTTTTTCATCGAAGTTTTTTCCAAAAAGTTCGAGGACGATTCCTTTATTAGCGCCCCTCCCGTCGCCGCAAATTAATGTACGATGTCTGCGTCGTCGGTCAGGGACCCGGTGGCGGCATGGCGGCCTACGAACTTGCCCGGGCCGGCTGCAAGGTGCTGGCGTTCGATCGCAAGAAGGAGGTGGGCGATCCCATCCACTGCGGCGAGGGGCTGGGTCACATCGCCCTGGAGCATACCGGGCTGGAACTCCATGAGAGCTGGCACCAGACCACCGTCGAGGGAAACCGCATCATCATGCCCAATGGCAAATGGGTGGGCCTCATGGGCAAGGGCTACACCATCGATCGCCACCGGTTCGACAAATGGCTATCCGACAAGGCCGTGGACGCCGGGGCCGAGCTGAAGGTGAACACCAAGGTCCAGAAGGTCCATCGCCGCACCAGGGGTGTCGGGACCAGGGAGGATTTCTGGCTTATCGACACTCCCCTGGGAGAGCACCGCGCCCGCCAGCTCGTCATCGCCGAGGGCCGGCAACCCATGGTTGTGACCCAGGCGGGCCTGGTCGGCAACACCCGGGAGAGTCTGCTTTCGGGCATCCAGTACAAGTTCAAGCCCCAAGATGTCGAATGGCACGACCGGCCCTATCTCGATTTCTATCTTGATACCGACTTTCCCAACGGCTATGTCTGGGTCTTCCCCCGTCGCGATGATCTCAATGTGGGCATCTGCTGCGATGGTGACATGAAGGCTCCTCTGAACCGATTCTGCAAGGAGTTTCTAAAGATTGATCCCGAGAAGAAGATCAAACAGACCGGAGGGCTCATACCCCGTGACGGCCCCATCCCCGAATTCAGCGCCCGGGGCGCCTACGTGGTCGGCGACGCCGCGGGGTTGACCAATCCCATCACCAAGGGGGGCATCCATGTGGCCCTGCTCTCGGCCCAGTTGGCGGCCCATGCCTGCCGTATGGCCATCGAGGGCCCCGATACCGAATCCAGGGTACCGGCCCATGCCCTTGAGAACCGCAAGGCCGCCCGAGCCCACGATATGCTGGGCCCCGATACCGAGCCCCACGAGCTCTACGAGAAGGTCCTGCGAGCCCAGCCATACTGCGATCCCAAGTTCATCGCCGAATCCAAGATAATCTACTCCCTGCCGGTGGAGGTCATGAGCCATATCGGCGACATCTACGACGGCAACAACTATGACAAGCTGCCCCGGGGTAGGATGATCAAGGTGCTTATCAGGAATCTGGGCCTTGTGCCATTGGCCGGCAAACTGTTGAAGATCAAGAAGAACTTTCGGATTACTGAGCAGTACGGGTGGTAGAGGGGGCTTGGATTTAGCTATTTTTCTAGATTCCATCGGTCAGCCAGCCGATGGACTCTTATTCCGGATCGGTCAGTGTACTGACCGTTTCGTCCCTAAAATCGGTCCGGCCTGAGACCGATTTAACCTCTACTCTGACTGCCGAGGCCGCCGGGCCATGCGAGGCCGCCGGATCATGGACGACGGTACGAACAGCGCTGCCGTCAGGCCGTCGAATGGTCAAAAAAAACGAAATCCTCCAAAGTCGTTAATTATTTGCTACTACTTGACCGCCATGACCACCCAGGTTGGTACACTGGCCGAAAGCCAGTGGCGCCGGCTCTATGATTCTTTTCTCGACCCGGCTCTGATCACCGACCCCGCCGGAAAGGTGCTGGAGGCAAATAAAGCGGCCGACCGGCTCTTTGCCCCTGTGGCCAAGCGGCTCAAGGGCTCATTGGTCAGGAATCGGCTCTTCAAGGCCGCGACCGCCAAAGCCGCCAAGGCCGCTGACCCCACCGGGGCCGCTCGAACCTCTGGGACCGCCCACACCACGGGTGCCCACACCACCGAGGCCGCCCAGCCCACCAAGGTCGTCGGGGCCGCGCCGCATGCCGGGGCTGCTACTGCCACTGAGGCAGCTGGCCCCCTCGCCGCCACTGCAGTCGGGGCCGCGGCGTTCGAGGCCCTAGTCGCTCAGGCACTCGAGAGCCGGCGGCCAACCTCGGGCGAGGTCTATGCCACCCGACTGGACCGCCGCTTCAAGGCCGTCCTCTATCCTCTCTTCGAGGAGGGCGGGGAAAGCCGGAAGGTCACCGGGCTGGCCCTCTTCCTCACAGAGGTCGCCGAACGTGAGCAGGCTATGGAGGCGCTCATTAAACAGAAATCGCTCTTGGACGAGATCTTCAGCGGCATCCAGGATGGAATCGGAATAGTGGATGAGAATGAAACGATCGAATTCTGCAATCCCGCCTATGCCGATATATTCGATGATGATATGGAGAATCTTGTGGGTATGAATTTACTTTCACTCTTTGGACCCGAGAGTCATTCGACGATCATTTGCCAAACAAAAGAAAGAAAAGCAGGTAAAGTGTCAACGTATGAGCTTTCGCTTCTTACGACGAAAGGAAATAAAAAGTATATTCGTGTCACTGTGTCCCCGCGTTTCAAAAAGGATGGGTCTTACGCAGGCGCGTTCGGCGCGGTTCTCGACATCTCCGAGCGCAAGCGGGCCGAAGAGGCTATACAAAAGGAGAAAGAGTACTATCGCACATTCGTAGAGTCGCTGGAAGATTGGGTCTGGGAAATGGACGTGGAGGGCAACCACACCTATTCGAATCCGGCAGTGGAGAAAATGTTGGGCTATCGGGTGGGGGAGGTGGTTGGTTCCCACACGACTGAGATGTGGCTGGAAGAAGATAAAACGCTAGAAAGGTTCGAGCGCCTTGAAAAAACCCTGATCTCCCAAAAAGGCTGGAAGGATCATCAAGCCATATTCAGGCATAAAGACGGCTCCACCATTTTCGTAGAAACCACGGCAACACCGATCTATGATTCCAAAAATAATTTCGTAGGCTACAGGGGCATCGACCGCAACATCACCGAGCGCAAGCAGGCTATGGAGGCGCTGCGCCAGAGCGAGAAGAAGTTCAAAAATATGACAGGTGCCGCCCAGGATGCCATCGTCATGGCAGATGATGAGGGAAAGGTGACCTACTGGAACGAGGCGGCCGGGAGGATATTCGGCTATGCGAAAGAAGAGATCATGGGCAGGGATTTTCACTCTATGCTCATCCCTCCACGCTATCTCGATACCTACCGGAAAGGTGCCCGCAAGTTCGCCATGACCGGTATGGGATCGGCTATCGGGAAGACCATGGAAACGACGGGGCTGAAAAAGGACGGGACGGAGTTCCCGGTGGAGATGTCCCTGTCTGCCGTTGAGATATGGGACAGATGGAATTCCATAGGCATCATAAGGGACATCACAGGTCGCAAGCGGGCCGAGGCGGCGTTGCGCAAAAGTAAAAACAAGATAGAACAACTCCATGAAACTGCCGCCAGGATAGAATCGGCCCAGACCAAGGAAGAGATCTATCAGATCACTCTCGAAGCGGCGCAAAATCTGCTCGATTTTGATATCGCCAGCGTGCTGACGGTGGAAGATGGGCAGATCATGTTAGCCGCCACCACCGACAAGACCGCGGCGCCCGATTCCCGGATGTCGATCGAGGAGGGCATCGCCGGGAGGACCTACCGGACCGGCAGATCGTATCTGGTCGATAATGTCCCCAAAGACAGGGACGCCAAGCCGACCAACAGAGGGTTCCGCTCCACCATCAGCGTCCCCATCGGCGGGGTGGGCGTCTTCCAGGCTCATTCGATGAAGCTGAACGACTTTGACCAAGACGACCTCGAACTCACGGAACTACTGGTATTCCACCTCAACCAGGCTCTAATCAGGATCGAGGGGAAAGCTGCGTTACGGGAATCCGAGGAGCGCTACCGCAAGCTCGTGGAATTCTCACCCGCGCCCATCGCGGTCCACAGCGAGGGCAAGTTCGTCTTCATCAACCGGGCCGGAGCAAAGCTCATCGGCGCGGCCGGCCCTTCGGAGCTTATCGGAAAGCCGGTACTCGACATCATGCATCCCGACTACAAGCCCCTGGTGATCGAGCGCATACGACGAATGCAAGAAAAGGGAGAGGAATTACCCTTGGCCGAGGAGAAGTTCATCCGGCTCGACGGTCAGGTTCTCGACGTTGAAGTGATGGCGGCTCCCATAACCTATCAGGACCGGCCCGCCTTCCAGGTGGTGGTCCGCGACATCACAGAGCGCAAGCGGGCTGAAGAGGCGCTGCGGGAATCCGAACAACGATTCAAGCAGGTGGCGGAAAACGCCCAGGAATGGATCTGGGATGTGGACCCTCAGGGGTTGTACACCTATGCCAGCCCAGTGGTTGAAAAGGTTCTCGGCTATAAGCCAGCGGAGATTGTTGGTTATAAACACTTTTTCGATCTCTTCCATCCCGACGACCGGGAAATACTCAAGAAAGTGGCGCTAGAGGCCTTTGAGTTAAAGAAACCTTTCCACGAGTTCTCCAACCGGAATGTACGTAAAGATGGTGAGACTGTGTGGTTGTCCACGAGTGGTGTACCAATCCTCGACGATAAAGGGAACCTCTTGGGCTACCGGGGCGCGGACACCGATATCACCGAGCGCAAGCGGGCCGAAGCCGCCCTGGCCGACTCCGAACAGCGTTACCGCACCCTGGCCGAGGCCGCCCTGGACTCCATCTACATCATCAGCTCCGAGGGCTTCCACTACGTGAATCCCGCCTTCGAGGCCCTGCTCGGCTACACCGCCAAGGAGGTGTGCGCCGAGGGCTTCGACTTCCGCGATCTCATCCACACCGAGGATCGCCAATCGGTAGTCGAACACGAGGCGGCCCGCAGGGAGGGCCAGCCGGCGCCGCCGGTCTACGGCTTCCGCGTTGTGACCAAGACCGGGGAGGTCAGGGAGGTGGAGGCCGGTACTGTGTCCCTGCCGGGCCCCGGCGCCGAGGGTGGCGAAGGCGAGGGTTGTGAAGGCCGGTTGAGGGTCCTGGGTATCCTGCGTGACGTAACCGAGCAGAACGCCATGCGCAAGAAGCTGGTCCATAACGA
>CAYSUX010000007.1:0-28425 GCA_964434315.1 uncultured archaeon | reverse complement strand
GATAACTGGAGCCCGCAATGATGCCTGGTTACACCATGCCCCCACGTGGTCGTGAAATTGCGTTCATCGGTGACGCCGGTGGTGCAGCCTTCTTCGCGTCACTTCATCGTGCTGCTAATCACCCTGAAATGTAGGAGCATTTAAAAGTTTAGAAACAGTATCTTGCCTTGGACGACTTTGGTACTACAAGTATTTTCGCCAATCTTTCTGTTAACAATCCCAACTGTATATTTTATATATGTATTGACATGGGGCCCATGGTCGAGATATCGAGGCTAGGTAATGCCATCCATCAAAAAACGTATTCGCTCATATCTGGTTTGGCGCTGGGGTAAACTCATGGAAACCAGATATAATCGATATTCCTCTCCTATAAAACCTGCCGTTCGCCCTGATATCCCTCCGAATGAAAAAACAGATAATATTGTCCTAATAGCTATGGATTCTGTTCGTATTGATTCATTTACTAAGCAAAATTGTCCTAATATCTTTGAATTTTGCAAAGATGGTACTTTCTTTTCCAGGGCATATGCCTCCGCAAACTGGACCTTGCCTTCGCATACCTCGATGTTAACGGGATTATATCCTAGCTGTCATGAAGCAGTGAGCAGGCGTTTCATGGCATATAAACCAACTCCTGACTACTTGCCTAATGTACTACGTCAACTTGGTTACTGGTGCCAGGGATTTGTCAGAATGAATTTTCTACACGCAAAATTTGGTCTTGGTTTTGCTTTTGATAGCTATGAACAACATAATCTGGCAACCGCAGAAGAGATCTTCAAATTATGCCGCCCCACTCAAGAGCCATTCTTTATATTCATCAATTTGGGGGATACGCATTCTCCATTTGTCTGTCCCACCTCTCTTGAGAAAACATGTAATGGAGATAAAAATTCTGCTTACAATCATGGGAAAATTGAAAAAAACGACGATTATTTTAACGACATGCGTACCGAACAGGATAAATGCCTGCAATACATAGATTCGATCTTTCCGTCATTTATAAAATCACTTCCCCAAAATACCAAATACATAATCACTTCCGATCATGGGGAATTATTTGGTGAAGAATCACAATTTGGGCATTCTGGAATACTCCACCCAAAAGTACTTCATGTGCCTCTTGTGACTAATTTTCATGTGAATTGTAATGCCGATGATATTATTAGTTTGAATGAAATCTACTCGATAATTCTCAATAAAGTACCCAACACTGGCTGGGCGATAACCGAGCACTTTGATTCCCCCAGTTTCCAACATCCAAAAACAGCTTTAAAAAAATCTCTTATGTTGTTTTGGAAAGAACAAATATTTCGTTGGCGTAAAGGAAATCCTCTGAGTGAAGAACAGTGGCAAGTAATCGAATCTGCGGTTCAGGAACGACCAGATCTTAAAGAGCAATTAATTATATCCTTTACTAAATTTCAACAAAAAGATATAATAAAACGAATAAAAACAATGCAAGGTGATGCAAATAACTGAAACACTTTATGAAAAAGTCCTAAAAGCCATGAATATGATAAAATCAATTATTGATTCAAACTCTGATAATACTGTTGCAGTAACCTGTGCTTTTGGTCGCTCTAGTTTGGTCTTACTTCACCTTATCAATCGGTCGGTCGGTACACTTCCTATCATGTTTTCGAATACTGGGTGCCATCATCCGGAATTATCTCGATTCAAAGAACAGTTCTTTATCAATTCAAAATGGCAAATGATCGAAGTAAAACCTAAATATAATTTTAATAATTTTCATTTAAAAAAAATAGATTCTCCCCTTCCTATTGGATGTGGCCTTTCCAAAGAACATAACATGGCAGATTGCTGTAAAGCTTTGAAAATTGATCCGATCGTGAACGCTTGTAATGAACGGTCAATAAATATATGTTTTGTAGGTGATCGAATAAATAAAGAGAAGAAATGTGGCGATGAACCATATTTTTGTCTACCATCTAACATCAATGTTATATCACCAATTTATAACTTTTTAGATGAAGATATCGATGATTATATAAAAGAATACGATATACCTATCCCGAATTTATACAAGCTTGGTTATTCTACATTGGCTTGTCTTCCATGTACTCCTTCCATAAAAAAAAGTTGGTTTTCTTCCTTTCGAAGAAAGAACAAACAGAACCAGGATACCGATGAAGAGGAACGATTAAAACGTCGCCTTGAGGATCTTGGGTACCTTTGAGATAATATCGAATTATTAAGACAACTATTATTATCCATTATTTAGTTTCACCACAGAGGTTCGATATTGACATCTTTTAGATCTTACAAGCATCGTATCCGTTCATATCTTGCCTGGCGCAAGGGCAAACTCCAGGAGGCACGGTACAAGCGCCATGTCTCAAACCTTACGCCAGCCAGGCGCCCCGAGTCACATGATAGTGAGGCTCCGAACATTGTGGTCCTGGTTCTAGATTCGGTTCGGGCTGACTCGATTTCCCCGGATATATGCCCAAACATCCTGGGATTTTGTGCATCTGGCACCTCTTTTTCCAAGGCATATTCAACCGCGAATTGGACTCTGCCATCTCATACGTCTATGTTAACCGGCCAATTCCCCAGTGGACATGGTGCTGTTCGAAAGCAATTCATGGCCTATAGACCAACTACTGAATACTTGCCCAATGTCCTACGAGCAAAGGGATACTGGTGCCAGGCCGTGGTCAGGATGAATTGGTTGCATGAAAAATTTGGCCTTGGATTTGCCTTTGACAGGTTCGATCAACTAAGTCTGGCCGATTCATCAGAGATCTTCTCTCAGTGTCGTCCAATCCACGAACCTTTTTTTCTTTTTATCAATCTGGGTGACACCCATTCTCCGTTTGTATGCCCAACAGTGCCTGAACGTATCGGTAATACCGAGGATCATTCTGCATATAACCATGGCAGGCTCAATTTTAATCCGGATTATTTCGATAGATTACGAGCCCAGCAGAACATTTGTATTTCCTATGTCGATAGATGCTTTTCAGCTTTGATAAAGGCTCTTCCCCAGAACACCCGATATATCATCACATCAGATCATGGTGAGCTATTTGGTGAGGAATCCCAATTCGGTCACTCAGGCATCCTCCACCCCAAAGTTCTGCATGTTCCATTGTTGACGAATTTTAAAGTGGATGGTAGATCCGATGCCCCGATCAGCCTCAGGGAAATCTATTCACTCGCAACTGGATGTCCACCTCAAATCGGCTGGGCCATGTCCGAGCATTTTTCCTGTCCTGACTTTCTTCAACCCAAGATCGCTTTCAAGAGATCAGTGGCTCTCTTCTGGAAAAACCAATACCTGCGTTGGCGACATGGGACTTCATGGGGTTCGGATGAGTGGCAGAAAGTCCGTTCAATTGCGGGGCAAGAACCTGAGTTGTTGCAACAACTAGCCAGAACCTTCATTGCCATGCACCAGCCAAAGCTGGCTCAAAAAGTGATAGCAATGACAAAGAGCGATTAAACTCAGGTTTGAGGATGATGGATATTGAGGGGCAGAAACTGTTATTCTTAATAATTGAGATTTAATAATCGTCCAGTCTCACCATACCTTTTTGAAACATTGATTCTTTGGATTCAAGAGCAATATACATGACCAGACCTCGACTGGCAGTAATTACCAGCCATGACTATTGGCTACGCCCATTTCGAACATCCTTTGAAAAGAGATACCAAGTCAGTTGGACCATTCTTCCACCTCTTCCACCACCTCTTACTTTTGGCAGCTTTATCAAATTTCCATTTATCATTTTCGCACGTCGTCTGAAAGTCGTGTGGAATATCCTTCGTTCAAAGGCAGTTTTCGTAGAATGGGCTAATGATAACCTGGGTCTGGTCTCAAAATTGGTGGGAAAACGATCGTTATTTTGTCGATTACACAGATATGAGATCTTCAGTTTACCTGATGTTCGGTGGGAACGGGTCTCGGCCATGATCGTGGTGAATAGCAAACTGGCGGAACAACTATTGGAACAGGTTCCAGAGTTGGATGGCCGCATTCATGTTATACATAATCTCCTAGAAAAAGAATTCTGGAATGGATCATCTGACCGAAAACGGACTTATAAACTTGGTATTGTTGGGTCAATTATACCTCGAAAAGGAATATCAACGGCCCTTCGAGCTTTCAAGGAGGCATTGAAGTTTGAACCTCGCCTTGAATTGGTCATTGTCGGCCGTCAAAACAACCAGGAATATTATCAAACATTATTGGGCCTGGTTAATCTTCTGGGAATCAAGGACCATGTACGATTCATGGGGTATGTCGAGGATCTGGAGGCTTTCTATCAGAATATCGACATCATCCTATCGTTCTCTGAACACGAATCAACTCAATTAACCATCTATGAGGGTCTTGCCTGTGGTGCATATCCTATGAGTTTGGTGTGGGACGGTGTAGACGAATTCTTACCTGAGAAAAATGTATTTCAGTCTGAAACCGAGTTTTTAGAAAAAATAAGGATATTTTATAACGGGGATGATGAGAATTGTCAAGAAAAAATCAATAAATTACAGCTAAAATGCTTACCGATCTTTACTATGCCAGACCCTCGTGATGAATTTGTTAAGTTGATGGAGGGGGTGGAGTGAGGTGTCGAAAGTATAATATTTAAATAACTAAGCACTACTTCAATTATATGTCCAATGCATTAGTTCTCAGCCCCCATACCGATGATGCTGAATTGGGTTGTGCTGGTACAATTTCCAAACTTATTGAAAAAAAATGGAGTGTACATATATTATATTTCACGGCCTGTGATAGTAAAATACTAATAGAAGAGGCTCGGCAGTCAAGTAAAATACTTGGTGTAACATATGAAATATTAGATTTAACAGTTCGTGAATTTCCCAGAGAACGACAAAAAATATTAGAATTTCTATATTCTATTTCAAAAACGGATAAATATAATTTGATTTTCACGCCAGCTACTACTGATTTACATCAGGATCACGAAGTTGTAACGAATGAAGCGAAACGAGCCTTTCGCTCATGTACATTACTAGGATATGAATTACCATGGAATAACCTTAGTGTTACTTTAAATGGTTTTATTAAATTAAAAAAGAGCCATGTTGAACAAAAAATTTCTGCTTTAAATTGCTATAATAGTCAAAAAACTAACCATTATTTTAATCAAGATTTTTTTCGAGCAGTATTGAGAACTCGTGGAGTACAGCTTGCAACAGAATATGCTGAAGGATTCCAAGTTATTAGAGTTGCATTGGATAATTTACTATGACTCGAGTTATAATGCTTTTAGGCCATGATTTTCTTGAACCAATTATCGATTTTCGAGTACATAGAGAAGCCAGTTCATTACATAATGCAGGTTATAGTGTTATTATTTATTGTTGGGCTCGGCGCAATGACAATCTCCCAAAAAAAATTAATTATAACGGTATTGAAGTACGACGAATAAAACAACCATTAATTGGAGGTTTTATTAAACAAGTAATTGCGTTCCGGAAAGCAATGAAAAAAATTGGGAAATTTGCTATAGAATCAAAACCAGATATCATTCATGCACATGATCTTGAAACATTACCTACCGCAATAAGAATATCCAAACAATGTAAAGGTAAAGTTATCTTTGATAGCCACGAAGATTGGCCGTTATTAGAATACGTCCAATGTAAAGTAATTGGATTTTGGATGGCATTTCAACAACTCTTTTGGATGCCAAAAGCTAATGCAGTATTAACAGTATCAAATGAATTAGCGAAAAGTTTTAATGGAGCAACGGTATTATATAATAGTGAACAAAATAACAATATTAAATCGCCAAATGCCCGTAATGTGCGAAAAGAATTTAAATTGAAAGGAATTGTGGTAGGATACATCGGTAGTCTTCGTTTTTCAATTATTAAAGAACTTTTTGAAGCAGTTCAAAATATTTCAAATATTCATTTATTCGTAGTTGGTGGACCTCCTTCTGGACAAAAGAGTTACGAAGGTCTCTTACCATTTTTAAAACATTTTATTACAAAATATAATATAAATGTAACATTTACAGGGTATCAATCTTATGATGATATGGGTAGTTTTTATAAAGCCTGTGATATTCTGTTAGTAGCTCATTATACTCATGAACTACTTCGACCATATGCAGTTCCAAAAAAGTTATTAGATGCGATGGCTTATGGTGTACCTGTCATAGTAGGTCCTTATACTGCACGACGCAAGATTGTTGAAAAATATAATTGTGGAATTGTAACAGACAACTGGAGGGAAGCCATATTATTTTTATCTAATAATCCAAATTTGAGAAGGGGTTTTGGCAATAACGGTAAAAATGCCTTTAAAAAAAATTTTTGTTGGGAAGCTCAGGAAAAAAAGCTACTTGAAGTCTATTCCAATATGTGAACTACCACCTTAAAGGTAAGGAATCATAATCTGAAGTTTTGGAAGATTTTTCCGTTGTCATTGACAATTATTTTCCATTTTCCAATATTGAATTTGGAAAAGAGAAAAGAATAATATTTAATCAGATTCTTCATCCATATACCAACGTCTGTGTCGACCCACTTTCTTCCAAGTTACTCTTTGATCTAGTTTGAGTCGTGTTAATTGGTGATATATAGCCTGTTTTGATGTTTTTGTAATTTTCATCAATTCTTGTATATTAATACCAGGGTTTTCAAAAATATGTTGAAATATTTTTTCTGAAGTTGGAGTTGAATATTGCGGTAAATTACTTATTTTTACTCCTGTAGGGTAATAATGACGAAATCCTGCATATTTTTGTATGAATATATAATTATTTTTTATTAATACATCCAAATGATATATTAAAGTAGAACGATTAATGTCTGTCTTTTTAAGAATATCATTTACAATACAACCGGGATTCTGGCGGATAAACTCTAGTATTTGGCCGCGTAAAAAATGATCTGGAGCCTTTTTTTTACGATACCTTGAGTATAAAGGAATAAAAAACCAAATTAATCTTTCACGGCTTCTTGAACTTGCCATCAAGAAAGGATGAAACCACCACTCCAACCAAGGTTACTCCCAATAGCATTGGAAAATTACTTAGCCCTGCAAGACTTTCATCATTCCCTATACTCTCCCAATCATAAACTAGGATTAACAGTTCTTGATTACTATCCACCTCATCAGATTGGGCATGCACCCATATTCGTATCTCAGAAGATGAATCATCGACATGAGGAGCCCATATAGTAATTGTAAAGGTTTGAGTATCGCCACTATTCATGAAGGAGACAGATGGAACAATTATCGCGTCTATTACTTCGCTTCCATCAGCTAACCTTAGTATAACATTATGGCAGGTTCCTTTTTCCACTTTAGCCATTAATTCAAAGATTACTCTTTCCCCCTCTTCTACAAATGCGATATTTGGATTAGCGGGGAATAGTTTCAATTTCTCATCAACTGTGCCTAGATCTGGATCGATAATAGCTAGGTCATCGAGATCCATGAAATATAGCCGATATCCATCATCCCATGCTGTTGCCCATGCAAGGGATGCATTATTGGTATTGGTGTTGGAGTATAAAAATGGGCTTCGACTATCATCAGCGATGAATATAGGTTCTTCCCAATTTATCAGATCTTTCGAAGACGAGAACCAGATCTCACCATCGTTGACATCCAAGTTCCAAGCCAACCAATAGATTCCTTCTGAGTTTTGGTAGATCGATGCTTGGCTCACTTTCGAGGGGGCCTCACTTATCCCATGAAGCAACCTCATTCCAGTTTTCACCATCTGAGGATCGCAAGAAGTAGAAAATATTGCTGGCTCTATCATTTACCACCATCAACGCTTTTCCATCTTTATCAATACAGAACAGATTTCGACTGGCGATATTTCGTGTTGTCACTGATCCAGCAGTATTCCACGTGGCACCATTATCATCCGATGTTATGTATTTGGCATCGGTGTGACTCGAATCGCTGGCTCGATGCCATGAGATAAGAAGGCGACCATCCGATAGAAAACCTATTCCGTTTGGGCCATTTCCAGAGGGGGCGCTGCCTGCTATGTATTTAGGAGAATTCCAAGTTGTTCCATCATCATATGATTTGGTGAACCATACCCTATCACTACTAGCATCTTTTCTTGACGAAAAGGTTACGTATAATGTCCCATTATCACCCTTGGTAATCCGGGGTGTTCTCTCTTCATCGTTTGCAGAAACCACTCTTGGGTCAGACCATTGGACGCCATCAGAGGATTTAGAGAAACAGATATTCTCATCATCCCTCATCACCATGTAATGCTTTCCGTCATCGTCTACATAAATACTGGGATAACTAAAAGCTAGGATATCTTCGACTTCAAAATCATGATAAACTATCTGAGTGTTGCTAAAGGCTCTTATACTTCTAGCTTCGACCGATATCTCAAGTTCTCTTAGATTGCAAGGAATATCAATATCCACATAAAGAATTAGTGGGACAGATGTGTCCTTACTGGCTGTTCGAATGGGTTGGTCATATGCTATATCGAAACCGTCATTATCAACAACATTCAACATCAGATTATATGCATCACCGTCCTCGACAACAGCCGTCATCTCTACAACCAGATTCCCACCTTGGACCTTGACCTTTTGTTGATCTACTGGGAGCAATGTGATCGAGGGGGGTTGTGTTGCAGAGGTCGCTGTGTCAAGATCTTGGAAGTGTTGTTGATATTCGCCATCCCAATCGGATGCCCAGGCAATAGTGGCTTTGCCGTTTCGCGTGTCTTCGTATAAAAATGGACTTTGACTATTATCTGCTATCAGTTGTGGGTCTTCCCAATTTTTCAGATCGTTCGAAGTCGAATACCAGATCTCACCTCCATTATCATCTAACCTCCAAGCCAGCCAGAATATGTCATCATCATTTTGGTAGATTGAGGCTTGGGTTACTCTTGATGTTGCACCAGAATCCCAATATGAGATCTCGAACCAATTATCACCATCATAGGAAGATAGGAAGTGAAAATCATGATTACTTCTACTATTAACGACCATGATGGCATTTCCAATATCGTTTATTGTATCTAGGTTGCGGCTGTCGATATTCATTATGGTGGCAGTTCTAGGGATATTCCAGGTCTGACCTTTATCATCAGAAGTGATTATCATTGCGTCCGTATTGCTAGGATCATAAGCAGTATGCCATGAAATCACCAATCGGTCATTAGATAGAAATCCAATCCCATTGGGTCCGTTACCATAGGGGAAGCTACCTGCAATATGAACCGGGTTTGTCCAGGTCTCACCATCATCGGAGGAAGTGGTGAACCAGATCCTTCCACTACTCCCCCCCTTCCTTGACGCGAAAGTTACGTATAGGTTTCCCTCTTCATCCTGGGTGATCCTTGGTGATCTTTCCACCTCATTCTCCACAGAAAGGGCTGTTGGCTCTGACCATTCGATACCATCTAGTGATTTGGAAAACCAGATATCCTCGTTGTTCCTCATCACCATATAATGTTTTCCTGATTCGTCTACAAAAATACAAGGATAATCATACGGCAGAAAATCGTCATCATAATCGATACGTCCGGTGTATATCTGACTCTCCCCACTACGGTCGCTGTCCCAATATACGTCCAATTCACCAGCATTGTTAGCTACAATAGAAGGATACCGATCTACTCCGTCTTCATAGGTTAGACGATTCAATGGTCCCCAATCAATGAGATCATCACTTCGTGTGATGAAAAGTTCGGTATCACCGTCTCTGACACCATATGTAACCAACCAATAGATATCGGAATCGTCAATAATCAGATCCATCTTTTCAGGAGGCGTATATAGCTTCTGTGAACTTATCTCGCTCCATGATTGTCCATTTAGCGACCTGTATACCTTGAAAAAATCGTCGGATTCTTTGGCAAAGGTGAGTAGAAGACTACCATCGGAATCCTGTATCATAGCTCCCGAGTTGACGATGCTATCACTGGATATCTTTACTGGTGTCTCCCAAGTTTGTCCTCCATTCAATGACTTGATTACATATTGAATAATATCATCACCGTAAGCCTCGTGGTATGCAATCCAAATCGTATCACCATCGACAACGATTCCACCTGCCCCCTCACCATGAGGATATTTCCCAGCAACATAGGATGGAGTATCCCAAGTATCGCCCCCATCTTCTGAGATTGTTAGATAGATATCTCCGCTCTTGCCTTGGCCATTACCATCCCGGGTCGAGGTGAAAGTGAGATATAGTGTTCCGTCCTCTTCAGAAAAAATCGGTGATTTATCTTTTCCGAAGTACGTAGTCACTTGTATTGGATCGTTCCAAGATATTCTATCCTCCGATCGAGCGAAATAGATGTTACCATCAGGATCATTATCAACCATCTTCCAAGCAAGGTTGAGATTTCCTTGTGAGTCCTCAAGGATATACGGATCCTGATTTTCATTACTATCATCACTGACTCTGTGTTCATTCAATAATGGCAACCCCTCTGAAGGATTGCTTACGACTATGAGCATCGCTAGAATAAAGAGTATGGTCGATAGGATTATCACGAGCCCTCGTGAGATATGTACATTACTTTTCATATTTGATGCCTCATATCTACTATTATATCTAAATAACATTATTTATGTTCTCCCGACTAATACTTTGACATAATATATAAAACTTTTGACTCTTCTATCTATAGGGACCACTAGACCGCCCCCGCCCATGCGCAACCTCACAAGGCCCTCACTGCGTGCATGCCACCCCGAAGACGCCGCCCCATAGTAGCCAGGCCCACCAAAGCCGGGCCACGCCCCAGCCCCGGGCCGCGCCTCAGGCCTTCGCCACACACTGAAACCGGCTCGGCACTTCCTGTACAGCCTTTTCCAGCAGAGGGGGCGAGTCTCACAGAACTCATTCTGGACCCGTGTTCCCGCAGTATACCATTTTGGGTCGTGCGACCCCTGCACGTTCCATTCCAGGGCCAGGACAGGGTTTTCACCTGCTGCAAGCAATCTCATGGCTTCCATGACACACCTGTTTCTGAAACCGGTTGTTGCAAGCTCTGTCATTGCTTGACGTGAGTCGGATTGGTTATCAAGGCTAATTTGGTGTCTACTCAAAGGGGTTCACTCCAGATGTTTGTTATCCTAATCGTTGCCCAAGATGAGATGTATTCCAACACATAGATAGATTGTCTATTCTTCAATCTTCAACAAACCATTTTCTTGTTCGCCCCTCTCGTTGCCAGTCAACTCTATGGTCAAGAAGAAGTCGGGTTAATTGATGATGTAACGCCTGTCTCGAGGTCCCAGTGATCTCAGAAAGGTCTTTGATAGTAGACCCTGGATTCCTTTTAATGATCTTCCAGATTTTATCAGTGGTTGGTGTCGAAAATGTCTCTTCCTTTGATAGTTGAATTTCCGTTGGAAAAAAACGACGAAAACCGGCACTGGTTTTTGAATGGGTGTTTCTATGTCGTTCCAGAATATTTAAATGGTAAAGCAATGTCGATCGGTTAGCATTGGTGGATTTCATAATTTGGGTCACCGTAATTCCTGGGTTCTGACGGATCAATTCAACCACTTGGCCTCGTAAAAAATTATCTCGTGTATTCTCTTTTCGTACTTTTGTATATAGTAGTAATATTAAACAGAATGTATTTTTATAATGTAGTAAATCAATAATTACGAAAGGATGTGTTTCCCACCACCCCGAATATCATTCCAGTATTAGTTGATACATCATAACTATGATATTTTTTATCAACCGATAGTTGACCTGTATTTTCGATCGATTTCCCAAGTGCAGGCCCCATTATTAATAGCATTGACATACCAACCAATATCAATGAAGCAACCATTAATTGCCGCGTCCGATTACCTAAATTTGTAGACATATTAATAACCCCTGAGGAAACTTCCAATAACCTTCATGATTATATAAAATTATTCACATAATATATTGACATTATAATTAAGGGTTTCTATTCTTGGTCGTATCGATGGTGTGATCAACCATCCCCGCCCTTTGGATGCGCGATGCTGAGCAATGTTATTCATTTTTTCCTAAAAAGCCCCTTTGTTATTCAGATTCCTAACCCGCCTCTCCTTCGGATCCCTTTTGAGAAAGAGCGATGTAACCATCCTTTTCCAGATACAGCAGGATCTGACGAGCGGCCGCATCAGGCGTAATCCGGGTGGTGTCGATGTTGATCTCGGGATCAGTTGGAGCCTCGTACGGGTCATCAATGCCGGTAAAGCCCTTTATCAACCCCGCCCGGGCCTTGGCATAGAGACCTTTGCGGTCCCGTTCTTCACAGATATCGAGAGGGGTGGAGACATGGATCTCGATGAACCCGCCATAATGGTTGATGAGTTCCCTGACCTCCCGACGGATGGCGCTGTAGGGAGCGATGGGAGCACATATCGCGGTACCCCGATTCTTGGTTATCTCGCTTGCGACATAACCGATACGCAGTATGTTCAGGTCTCGATGTTCTTTTGAGAAACCCAGTTCGCTGGAGAGGTTCTTGCGCACGATATCGCCGTCCAGCAAGGTGACCGGGCGACTGCCGATCTCCATGAGCATGGCCATCAGGGTCTGGGCGATGGTGGATTTCCCTGAACCGGAAAGGCCGGTGAAGAAGACGGTGAAGCCCTGTTGGGAGCGTGGGGGATGGATACGACGTAGGGCGCGAATGACCTCTGGATAGGAGAACCATTCCGGGATATCCAGACCTCGACGTAAACGGTGGCGTAACTCGGTACCGGATAGAGAGAGTATACGATGTTCCTGGGGTACATCGGGTCGGGGAAGGTATCGGCCGACATCATCATCATAGACCATCTCGTTGAATTGCACGATCTCGATTCCCATCTCAACTTCATGTTCCTTGCACAGTTCGGCGGCGTTTTCGGGATCGTAGAATGGTTTTCCGGTCTTGTCCCGGGCTCCAGCATGATCCCTGCCCACGATGAAATGAGTGGCTCCGTAGTTCCGGCGTATCAGGGCGTGCCACAGGGCCTCCCTGGGTCCCGCCATACGCATGGCCAAAGGCAGCAGGCTTAACCGGGTGGTCTGTTCAGGGTAATGACCCAATACCGCCTGATAGCAACGAACCCGAACAAAGTAATCGATATCCCCGGGTGAGGTACGACCCACCACCGGATGTAGGAGCAGGTTGGCCTCGGTGCTGTCAGCGGCCCGCTTGGTCAGTTCGACATGCGCTCTGTGCAATGGATTGCGGGTCTGGAAGGCCACTATCCGTTCCCAGCCCAACTTTTTAAAGAGCGCTCGAAGTTCTTTGGGTGTGTGGCGGATCTGTTTGAAGGTATGATGGACCGGGAGCTCGAGCCCCTTGAGTTCGCCACCCAGATTGAACGGTTGGGTATGATGGAAGAGCTCATAGACCCCGGGGTGCGAATCATCGGTGGTGCCATAGACCGTTCTGGCCTCGGCCTTGAAATCGGACCTCCAGATATCGGAGATACTCAGGATCGCCAGGATCATGCCCTCTGGGTGGCGCAGAGCGACCCGATCCCCCTCGGTGACGGAATTTGCAAATGTCTCTGACACATCGAGAGAGATGGGCATGGGCCACAGGCTACCATCGGTCAGTCGCATATCATGGCATACAGAATCGAAATCCGCCTGGCCCAGATAACCCTTCAATGGCGAGAAGGCGCCGTTCAACAGGAGCTCGAGATCGCAGACCTGATGCGATGTCAGATCCAATGAGGGGAGCTCCAAAGATTCCTGTTTCAATCTCGCAATGATCTCGGACGAAGGGATGAGTGAACTGATTTTATCGGTATGGGTCATTGGCTCGGTTCCGGGAGGGGATGCCCCAACGAGTGACTATATAAAGAAAGAGGTTACAATCCTCGGACGGATTGTACAGGTCACAGGTCACAGGTCACAGGTCATAGGTCATAGGTCATAGGTCATAGGTCACAGGTCATAGGTCATAGGTCACAGGTTACCACAGTTACAGGATCATCGTGCATATGTCAGATATAAGCCTGGCCTGGTAACGTAACCCTCACTCCAGGGCCACGATGCCGCCGGCGCAGGTGTCCATGCCCCTCACCAGGACAAAGCGGCCCAGCTCCTCCATCCGGTTGAAGTCCTCTATCACAATGGGGGAACGGGTCTTGATTTGAACATACCCGATATCATTGACCTCTAGCTTATCAGCGTCACTTTCGATGAGCTTCAGGGTGTTGGAATCGGTGCGTTCCATTATGCTCTCGAGAGAACATTCCACCTCCTGGGTCGCCAGTTGCAGGGTGATGGGATCGCCCTTGTCGATACCCTGTTTGGCCAGCCAGAAGACCCGGGCCGCAAAGGTATCGGTCACCTCTGGGGGCTCTTCCGGGTCGCAGACCACCGCACCACGTTCGAGGAACAGGGGCTCGGTCAGGGTCACACCGATGCTCTGACCGGCTTCGGCCTTGTTCAGCTCCTCTTGAAAGACCTCGATGGATCTTATCCTGGTGGCCGAATCGGATGGAAGGAAGGTGACTGTCTGACCCTGGGTGAGACGACCGGCCTCGAGGCGCCCGACCAGAATACGCTTGTCATCCACCTTGTAGACATCCTGGATCGGAAGACGCAGGGGTTTCTCGATGGGACGAGGGTTGACCTTGAAGTTGTCCAGGGCCTTCAGAAGGGTCGGACCCTTGTACCAGACCATATGCTCGGAGCCGTGGGCCAGGTTATCTCCCAGTTTTGCCGAGATGGGAATGATGAACGAAGGAGTTAGACCGAGCTCAGCCAATAATGAGTTCAATTGAGTGACGACCTCGTCGAATCGTCCCTGCTCGTATCCAAGGAGGTCCATCTTGTTGATGATAACTATCAATTGCTTCAAGCCCAGCAGGCTCAGGATGTAGGCATGACGGCGGGTCTGCTCCTGGACTCCCTCGACCGCGTCGACGATGAGAACCGCCGCCTCGGCCTGGGAAGCGCCGGTGATCATGTTGCGGGTGAACTCCACATGGCCCGGGGCGTCGATGATAAGGTACTCGCGCTTGTCGGTGCGAAAGAAGGTCTGGGCGGTATCGATGGTGATACCCTGGCGCCGCTCTTCCTCCAGATGGTCCATGACAAATCCGAACTCCAGGTCCCGGCCCAGTTCCTTGCTGGTCCGCTCCAGCTCGGCCAGCTTGTCGGGGGACAGGGAGCCAGTGTCAAAGAAGAGTCGGCCGATCAATGTGGACTTGCCATGATCGATGTGGCCAACGATGACGAATTTCATTTGCTCGGTCATATTCTCACTTCCGTTGTATCTCGTTCCTTGGTGATTTCATCCTACATATACCCCAGGGAGCGGAGCTTCTGCATCATGTAGGCCTGCTCCTTGTCCTGTGCCCGACCGGCCCGTTCCGAGGTATCGGTGGTCTTGAGCTCGGCCACGACCTCATCGATGGTGGCGGCGTTGGAGGGTACCGGACCGCAACAGCATTCACAGCCCAGAGAGCGGTAGCGGTGGCCCTCCCTGGCAAAGTAGAGCGATACGCTGGGGATGTTCTCACGCTGGATATAATCCCAGATATCCTCCTCGGTCCAGTGGAGTAGCGGGTGGATGCGGATATGGTCCTCCTCGTCCTGCTTGGACTTGTACTGATCCCATAGCTCGGGGGGCTGGTTGGTGTAATCCCACTGGAAGTTGTAGTCCCGGGGTGAGAAGACCCGCTCCTTGGCCCGGATGCCATGCTCGTCCCTGCGGATACCCACGAGGAGAGCTTTGAAACCGTATTTATCGATGGTCTGTTTCAGGGCGTCGGTCTTGAGCTTGGTACAGCAGGTGAGCTTCTCCCAGCGTTCGCCCATGTCCGGTCCCCAGCCCTCGGCCAGAGCCTCCTTGTTGCCACCCACGATGAGGTTGAGGTCCCACTCCTTGGCGTAATGGTCGCGAAACTCTATCATCTTTTGGAACTTCTGCCCGGTGTCGATGTGTACCGCCGGGAAGGGCAGCTTGCCTAAGAAGGCCTTGCGAGCCAGCCAGAGCAGGCAGGTGGAGTCCTTGCCCACCGACCATAAGATGGCCATGGGTTTGAACTTGCGATAGGCCTCGCGGATGATGTGGATGCTCTTAGATTCCAGTTCGTCGAGACGGTCCATGACTAGGCGTAGGTAATGAGATATTTATAGTTTGGCATGAGTTTTCATGTGAAGTGAGTTATGGCATACCGCAGAGAAACAGAACAAAGAATGTAATGATGTTCCGTTTGGAACAATGATCCACCACCTTTGCGCCCCCTCACTTCGTTCGGTGGCACACGGACCTTGGAAGCGTTCCAAAGGCCTTTGCGCCCCTCACTTCGTTCGGTGGCACACGAACCTTGGAAGCTCTACTGATATGTCACCTTCCAAAGCCAGACAGAGAGCAGAGTGTTCAGATTATGGTATTGATATTTCGTCTCTTGGTCACCGATGAGCCGTATTTAAATCACTTCAGATAGCCCAGGCTCTTCAACCGCGCCTTGATGCGCTCCTCCTCATTGCGGTCGAAGGGCTCGCCGCTGCCGGTGTCGTCGGAGACGATCTGGCGCATGACGTAGGTGACAAAGGCCGAGACGGTGCCGAAGCCGGTGCCCTCTATCAGCTCGTCCAGCTTCTCGAACAGGGGCTGGGGCAGGGATACGGTGGTGTGGCGGCGGCGCTTGGTCGGGGAGGAGGCGGGCATTGGGTTTGGAAGGGGAGGCGGGGCTATAAGACTGGTGTGATGCAGGGCTGAAGTCATGAAATACGATAGGGACTAGACACAGATTACACTGATTTCACAGATTAAAAAATCCGTGGAATCCGTGAAATCCGTGTCAGAAAATGAAGCGGAGCTGACGCTGACTTCGATATTCCATCGTGAACCCCCTCGACAGCTCAAACCAGCGGCTTCGAGTGCAGTCCCTCGGGTAGCTCCACGCCCAACAGCTTCAGCACCGTAGGGTAGAGGTCGCCGATCCAGCCTTCGTTGTGGCCCGGCATGTCCTGTCCGCCGATGTAGAGGAAGGCGTCGTCGAAGGTGTGCATGCCGTTGAGGTACTCCTTGGCGGTCATGCTGGGTTTGCCCAGGTTGCCCTTCAGGTCGAAACCCTCGTGGGGGTCGGCCACCAGGTCGGGGGCCTTGTCCAGGTAGGGGCCCTGCCAGATATCCTCCTTCTTGAGGACCCGCCTGATGATCTTGCGGTCGGTGGTCGGGTCGCGCATTTCCAGCAGGGCGGCTGTGAGTTCGTCACACACCGACTCGTACTGATCCGGGGTAACGCTGCCGCGAGGGTAACGACTGGTATCGTTGATGTAGAAGCGCCCCGGGATCAGTGAGAAGGCCCGGGTATCGCCGGTGATGGAGGTGAGCTTGGGTTCGCCATCCAGGGTCAGCCAGCCCTCCTGTTCCAGCCAGTGATTGGTGTAGACCTCCTTTTCCAGGGTGCAGAAGCCATGGTCGGATACCAGGGCCAGGGTGGTCTGCTCTTCATCCAGTCTCTCGACGGTCCTTCCCACCAGTTCATCCACCCGCTGGTAGAAGGTCAGGAAGCGGTTGCCGTATTCGGCCACGGTCTCTCTGGGCACCTCGGCGGCGGGGGCCGGCTCTGGCTCGCCATCTGGTAAAGGGGCACGGTCGGCGCCATCGCCCTTCTCTCCCAGTTCATAGAACTCATGGAAGAAGTGCAACAGCCGATCGGTCTCCATTACATGGATGTGAATGTAGTCGTAGCGACCTTCATCCAGCAGACTATCCAGTAACAGGAAGCGCTTCTCGAGGGCCTTGTCCAGCTCATCCAGCATCCTGGTTCGGTTCTCCCGGGCCAGCCAGGCGTCCACGTCCACCACATAGCCCATCCGCTGTAACCGGTCGGCGAAATCAGGGGGATGGGTCATGCGGCTCAATTCGGTACCCAGGAAGCCGGAGACCAGTACGCCGTTGACCGGTCGGGGCGGGTAGGTCTCGGGGACGTTGACGGCCGCCACCCGCTTGCCGGCGTTGCCCAGGGTCTCCCAGATGGTGGTGCCCGTAAGGTTGGCTCCGGTGGGGATGTAATAGTCGTAGGAGTCGGGCTGCAGGTCCACGAAGCCCTGGATGTCATGGCCGCAGGGACCCAGGCCGGTCTGGTAGGAGGCCCAGGCCACCGATGAGACACAGGGCAACACCGAGTCGATGCGGGTGTAGGGCCTGGTGGCTGTGTTCGAGGTATCGTGAAGCAGGGCGTCCAGATTGGGCAGGCGGTTCTGTCGGCAGAGCTTCTCCAGCAGGCTGTGGGGTGTGCCGTCCAGGGAGATGAGAACCATTCCGGGGGCGTGGCGGGCGGCCACGCGGGGCTTCTTGAGTTTGGAGAGAAAGGACATGCTAGGACTCCGAGGGCAGGTGCAGGTCTGGGCTAATGTTCCGGTTTAAAAACATGTTAGATTAGATTGATAAGGCATAAGGCATAAGGCATAGGGCATAGGGCAAAGGGCATAGGGTAATGGGTAACGGGCAGGAACTACCGGACAGGGGACAGGGAGGGCATTTACCCTAACCGCCGCCCGGGTTATAGCCGTAGGAATAGTAGAGTGTGGTTAGTTCGTTGACGAAGATGGCGTAGTTGACGGTCCCGATCCAGTAGTAATGGTCGGATGATCTAAGTGGGTCGTGCAGGGAGCCCTTTCCGCTAAGATGGGGGAAGTTGTTGTTAACCACGGATAGAGAGCGGTTCTGCGCTAACCTGGATTGGAAGGAATCCCCGGAAGTTTCATTCTCTATCTCCCACAGATGATCCTTTTGCTCGAAGAACAGGGTGTTCCAACCGGCATATCTCAGCTCCAGTGAATCGGGGTCCAGCTCACCGTTCAGGTGAGCCACGCCCAGGTAGTTGCCTGTGAGCACGGGATTGCCGGTATGGCTTAACAGGCGTTTCTGGAATGTATTGTCGTTGAAGGCCACCGGCTGGTCGTCGAGGGCAAGGTGCCGGATGAAATAGGCGGCGTCCTCCAGGTCGGGAGGTATCTCCCGGGTATAGCCGGTACCCAGGCTCTCATGATGTTCCTGGCTGTCCATCACCATGGCGTTGGCGAACGCTCCGCTGACCAGTACCAATCCGACCACTATGCTCACCCTGGACAATGGTCGCCAGGAGAGGTCCCGGCTCAATGAGGCCAGACCCAGGGCTCCGATGCCCACCAGTAATGTACACATGATGTAGGTCATGTAGGTCTCGTCCTGGGTCAAGGGCACGAATGTGGCGACAGCGGTCAGGGCCAGCCAGTGGCCTCCTTCGAGGCGGCCCTCACTGAGCAGAGCGGTCATACCCAGAACGGCCAGGAGTAGCAGAGGCCCGGTCATGAGGATGTAGAAGAGCCCCATGTTCAGAGCCGTGTAGAAGGGAGTTTCAGAATGGAAGAGATACTGGCGAAAGACAAAGCTGCTGGGGCTGTAGGGCGGCAGGTCGGGGTCGATCAGGGATATGGCCAGAAGATAGAAGACCAGGATGGCAAAGATGATGCCTGCCACCCGACCGAACCAGTAGGGAGCCAACGAACGCCGTTGCCGGGTCCCGACAGCCAGGGCCACCAGGGCCGCCAGCACCAGCAAGGGCAGGGTAAGACCCATGCGATGAAAGGAGGGTAGCAGGACCCCCCAGAAGGCGGCCAGGGCCAGGAAGCGAACCGGATGGCGATTGGCCTTTCCGGATACCAGCATGGCGCTGACCAGATAGAGCCATAGAGGCAGGGCGCAGGAGAGCAGGAAACGGATGGAGTAGGTCCATTCGGTGGCGAAGAGCAGACGGGGCAGGCAGGCAAAGAGCAGGGCCGCGCCGAAGCGGGCACTCCTGGAACTGCTAAGGGTGCCCACCCACATGAAGGCCCCGAAAGAGCCCAGCAGACCGTAGAGCAGGGGCAGGATGAAGACCGAGCTTATCTCGGACAGGCCGGTGACCTGGGAATAGGTGGCCAGCACCAGCAGGCCGCCAGAGGGTGATGTTGTGGGCCAGAGACCGTAGAAGGAGGATATTCGGGAGAGCCAGGCCATCCTGCCGAACTCGTTGATGGTCTGGCAGGCTGATAGATAGTAGAACGAGTCGATACCCGAGGGGCCCAGGACATAGGGGAAGCGCAGGGCCAGGATGAAAGCGATGGTGGAGGCCAGCAGGGTCAGGCGCAGGGGGCCTCCGTCAGTCATGGTCGGTCATTTGCCAGGGGTAGATAGGGGTTTTGTGCGATTTTAAGAGCCGGAGCTATCGCTGACCGATCAGGACCATCTGTTCGCTGGTTCACCCCTTTCACTTCACCGGATGGCGCTTGAAGGACCCGGAGAACCCGGGGATGGGACGATAGAGAGGGAGCCTTCTTCTGGAATTTTAGATCTATTGTTTTTGTTTGAGAAAATCCTTTGCCTTTTCTCTAAGATCACCATCATACCTTGGACCATCGATGCCGACGATGGTGGCCGCGCAGAAGGATGCCAGAACACCGGCATCCGGTATCGAAAAATTCTTGGTCAGGCCGTAGAGATAGCCGGCCGCGAAGGCATCGCCGGCTCCGGTGGTATCAACAGCGTCCACGGTAAACGGGCCTATCTTGTGAATAACACCCTGGTGGCTTATGAGCGACCCCTCTTTTCCCAACGTTACGACAACGTGGTTCACACTTTCGGACAGTTTTTTTATCTGGTCTTCCGGGGTTTCACATTGGGTCATGGCCTTTGCTTCGAGTTCATTGCAGAACAGCAAATCGACATACCTATCCAGCAATCCTTGAAAATCATCTTTGTGTTTTTCCACACAGAACAGATCTGATAGTGAGAACGCGATGGATATTCCCTGAGAGCTTGCATGCTCCAGAGCCGCGAGCACGGCCTTCTTTTGAGAATCGGTATCCCATTGATAGCCTGTGATGTACAAACAACATGAGTCTTTCAGGGCCTTCAGGTCAAGGTCAGCTGTTGAAAGATGCTGACACATCCCCAGATGGGTGTTCATGGTGCGGTCCGCGTCCGGTGTGACCAGGATTATCGTACATCCGGTCATTCCGTCCTTCCTTCTCAGATAGGAGGACACCCCGGAGCTAATCAGTTGCTCGTTGAAATCATCGCCCAGTTCATCATTTCCGATATTACCGGCCAGGGCCGAGCTTCCGCCCAGTTGCGATAGCATGACCATGGTATTGGCACACGAGCCTCCCAGGGCTGTGACCTTCCTGTGGTCCCTGTTTTTTTCCAGGATCCGAGCCTGCTGTTCCTGACCCACCAGACTCATACTGCCTTTGGTCAGATCGAGCTCTTTTAACATCGCATCATCAACACGAATGATGATGTCGATAAGGGGATTCCCGATCCCGAAAACATCGTATTTCATAGGTCATATCGCTCCTTCAATCTGTCACTCACACATTTTATCTTTCGGGTAACCCGTTCAGCCCGTTCAACTGGCACCGAACCGACACCGCAACTGGCCGTGATCAGGGAGTTCCGGGTCAGGATGTCGCCATCGATGCCCTTCGATACCAGGTCCTCGACCAGCTTCTCGAATCTGGCCGCCAACGTTTCGGTGGATTGCTTATCGAAGGCCTCGGAGGTGGGAACGATACCCCAGGCCAGGATGCCGCCTTCTTCCAGAAACTTCTTCATCTGCCGGGGATACAGGCCAATGGAATCACCATACCCAAAGGCATCAAAATTTATGATATCAACGCCGGCGTCGATGGGGATGGTCCATTCGGTGTTGCCACAGCAGTGGATGCCGGCCAGGCCGCCTTCGGCGTGGATCGCCTCGACGACCTCGGTGAGCAAAGCCACAACCTCATCGCGCTTGACACTGACATAGGTGGAAGAACCAAAGGCCGAAAGGATGGGTTCGTCAATGAAACATATCCGGTCCACACACAATGCCTTGAACCTGCGTAATTGCCACCTGGCCTTCATCGCGATGGCCTTGACGATAACATCCCGGAACATCTCGTTGTAATAGATGGCGCGTTTGTTCTCATCCACAACGGCCAGGCCAAAGCTCACAGGCCCGGTCACCTGCATCTTGAAGTACTTCAGGTCCGGAAGGCTCATCGAGCTCATCCGCTCTTCCATGGCGTAGATACCCCGGGAGAATTCTCTGGAAATGGCAAAGTGTTCTACATTCTCATTCATGTAATTCTCGTAGAACTCGGCCAATGGGAGAGATGTATCACCGCTTGTATCGATGTACATTCTCTGCCTATCGTCGTCGATGACCACACAGGGCATGCCCTCGCTGAACTGTATCTCCATCTGTTCGTTCAGACCGCAGGCGGGTAGCTGGGGCCAGACAGGGATCTCGGGGAAACTGGCCAATACCAGATCGCAGGCAGTGGTGGGGTCACGGTGAGGGAAGCTGCCAACGGTGGTGGCGGCCAGGGGTGCTTTGAAGGTCATTGTAAAACCAAGACTCCAGAGTTAAATAAAACCGTGGTTGGTCGGTCGGTCGGTCGGTTAGAAAGTTGGCTCCAGTCAGATATCGACGGATTGCCTTGCAACAGGTCGCTCAACCAAGCAAACCGGAATAGATGGCCTTGAAAGCCTGCTCGAGCCGGGAGTCCATCCGGTCAAACGGTGATATGTCCTCCATGCTGGCCTGCCTGAGCTTTGGCGAATACGGGATGACACCGATGAGTTTGGAAATACCCAGTTGGTCGTTGACAAAGGCCTCTTCCTCCTTGTTGGTGACCTTGTTGGCGACATAGCAAAGGTTATCGAGGCCGATCTGTCGGGCCAGGGTCGCGATCCTGTGAGCCGTGCCGATGCTCGAAGAGGTCGGTTCGACGACCACGACCATCCGATCGACGCCCTGAGCGGTTCCCCGGCCCAGATGTTCGACGCCAGCTTCCATATCGACCAGCACGAACTCGTCGCGCTGCAAGATGATATCGCTCAACAGGCTACGCAGGAACACATTCTCGGGGCAGGCACAACCGGAGCCGCCGGCCTTGATGGCGCCAAGCACCACCAGGTTTATGCCCATGTGATCGTAGCCGAACCTTTCGATGATGTCCGAGACCCTGGGATTGAGTTTGAATATCTGGCCGAACTGTTTCAATCTGGCACCGGTGCGTTCCTCGATCAGTTCGGTTTGTTGGGAGATGGGGATCACCCTGGCCAGTTCATCCCCGGGAATACCCAACGCGCTACCCAGATTGGCATCCGGGTCGGCATCCACGGCCACGACAGATCTGCCATCGCGCAAGGCCAGATGGGCCAGGATACCGGCGAGTGTGGATTTGCCGACACCGCCTTTTCCGGTTATCGCTATCTTCATGGGTGGAACCGAGATATGCTCTGATATTAACTATTGCCTGTTGGTCTGTGGCTCTGTACTGCCCTGTAACTGTAATGTAACCTATGGCCCTGTAGCCCGGTGGTCTATCGGTCTGTCGGTCAGCGACCTGTGATCTGGCTTCCTATGGTATGTGGTATGTGGTATGTGGTCTGATAGTCTGTGGCAGTTATCAGATCATCCGGCCATCGTTCGCTTTATGGACGACGGGAACCGCTTCTCATCGGTATGGGGCAGGAACAGGGCCCCGGTGTACTCGTCCATGTATTGGGGCTCACTGCTCAGGTCGATATAGGTCATCGCCCTGGCTATTTCTTTCAGGCTCTCTCGATGAACGGCCGAGACCAGGGCGTAATAGGCGCCGCGGATCGAGGTGTTACCCAGATATTCGAAACGGTCCCGGTCCAGGTCAGGGAACAGACCGATGGCGACGGACTTCCCGATATCCAGGAACGACCCGAAGCCTCCGGCGATATGGATCTTCTCGATGTCGTTCTCTTTCAGACCCACATTCCTGATCAGCAGCGAACAGGCCGAGTAGATGGCCGCCTTGGCTCGCATTATATTGGAAATGTCCTGCTCGCTGATATGGATGGGCTTTCCGGTAGCGGTCTCATCATCATCGGCCACAACAAAGACACGCTGGTTGCCCGCCTTTCGAACCCTCCCGCTCGATGTCTCCTGGGTGAACTTTCCATCCCGGCCGATGACACCGTTCTTGAAGAGACTGGCAACCAGATCGATGAGGCCGGAACCGCAGATGCCTAGGGGTTTGCCATTCCCGATGACCTGATACTCTATCCTGGAGCCTCCGTTGAGGAAAGAAAAAGCCTCGATAGCCCCTTCGGCAGCTCGCATCCCGCATTTAATCCCAACGCCTTCGAAAGCCGGGCCGGCTGAGCAGGCACATCCTGCCGCCCAGCCCTCACCCATGATGACCAATTCCCCGTTGGTTCCGATATCGATGAACAGATCCACTCCCGTATGGTCCGGGCCGGAGCCTCGGGTTCGGCCTTGTATCTGATCCTCTGTTCGACCTTGCGTGTGGCCCTCTGTGCGGTCTTGCCTATGGTCCTGTTCGTGGCCCTTTGTGTGGCATTGTGTAGGGCCCTGCCTGAGCCGGGCGCAGAGCACGCCAGAGGTGATATCCCCTCCCACATAGCTGCCCACACAGGGGGTGAAATGGACGACCGCCGCGGGGTGGATGTTGAGTCCCATATCCCGGGCCGATAGCAAAGGCACATTCCTTACCGTCGGAAGGTAGGGTTCTTCGCGGATATGTCTGGGATCGATACCCAAGGCCAGATGAGTCATCGTCGTATTTCCCGAAAGGACCGCCGCAGTCACCTCATCGGGGGCGATGCTCTGCTGGACCATGAGGGAGCTGAGCAACCGGTTGATGGTATCGACCAGTCGGCGATTCAATTCGGCCAATCGATCCTTCTTCCGGGCATAGATTATGCGAGAGATGACATCGGCGCCGCACTGTATCTGATCATTGTAGGCCGATACGGTATCGAGTATCCGACCGGTGGCCAGATCGACCATGGCGACGGCTATCGTCGTCGTTCCGATGTCACAGGCAATACCCAGCTCTCGGCCGGCCGTATCCGCAGGCTCGAGCTTGATCAGCCGGTCCGGACCATCCTGTTCAACGATGGTAGCCGCGATGGTTCCCGAGTATTGAGCGCGAATACGTGAAAGCTCGATTAATGCCGACAGACCGAACTCGCATCTTTCATCCATATCATCCGCATCATCCATAGACAGGAGGGAGAGGAAGTACTCGTGGTCAGAGGGCTTTTTGCCATCCTTTATCGTGCCAGTGTGGATGAGCCTTCTTCTGGAAAGAGGGCTTAGCTGTTCCGGCACCTGAACCTCGGGCGCGTCCGGATGATAGAGCGCGTGATCGACGCCTTCGTTCACCCTGGTTTCGGGGATCTCGATGACGATGTCTTCGAACAGCGTGGCCTGACAGGAGAGGACCTCTCCTTTTTGGAGCGCGACCGCTGCCGGCGTCCGGGTATCCGGCAGGTCACAACGTCCCTTTACGACCTTGACCACGCATCGCCCGCAGGTACCCTGACCACCACACGCAGCCTCGATCTGGACCCCGGCCTGTCTGAGGATCTGGCCCAGGTTCTCTCCTGGGTTGAAGCCGGTTTCGAGGTTCAGGGGCAGTATCTTGATCTTGAATGACAAATCGGATTACCTTTGGATGTCAGCCGAGTGAGTGGTGACTGATAAAAGAGGCCAGGTCAGCCGCTTCCTGGGGACCGACGATTATCTCCCATTCAGGTAAGGCCTCCTCGAGGTCGCCGCTGATAGAGGCCACATGACCGGGGATGACAAGCTTGCGAGATGTCACCTGTTCCGCGAGCTTGATTCGCTCTACGAACTTGCCGATGGTCTGTCCGGTGAACTTACCGGCGGCCCAGGCGGTCAGCACGCTCATGCCCTCGCAGTCGGGAATCACGAGCCAGGCCGAGATACCTGAATTCTCAAGCTCCCCGGATACGATGAAGTAGGTCAGTGAGAAGTTGGTGGTAACGAACACCGGAGCTTCGGGTCCGGGTTCACCGATGGCATAGAGCCTGGGATCCATCTGGATGGGTTTCTGGGGGTCGGTGTAGATGTTCTGGCGCAGAGCATAGAGGGTCAACAGCAGTTCCCGGTTGAATCCGGGCAGGACGATGATACCGGAATACTTGCAGAGGTTGACCACCGAGTCGGCCAGTACCATATGCTCATCATCAGGGTCGATGAACGATATCAACGGGAAGCCGAAGGATTTGAAGCCCTTGCGCAGGGCCGCCCGCCGCACAATGGTATTGTTCTGTAATCGCTCCCCCAGTCCCTTCTCAGACAGGTCAAGAAGGATATCCTTGAAACCGGTCCTGGCGATGGCCTCGGTCTGTTGGGCAAGGTCATCGAAGGAATCCGCGCTGACTATCAGACCGGCTCCGGCCTCCCGGGCGATATCGACGAACTGTTGGGCCTTTGCCGGGGCTCCCGGGTCTACCGGATCGGCAAGGTCTCCATGACCTACTGGATCTGCCGGGCCTCCCCGGTCCACCAGGTCTACGGGGCGTATGAGCGGCCTTCTGCCTGCCAGTTTTTCCAGGGCCGCCTGGATGGTCCTCTGGCTCGAGCAATCCAGGATGATGGGCAAAGATGAGTTCGTGATGACAGTGTCCAGGGCGCCAAGATAGAGGTCATGTTCCCTGGAGACATTGGACAGACAGAAACCGTTCAGGCGCAGGTTCTCACCGATACGCTCGATGATGAACTCATCAGCCTGTTTGACCAGTGTCGCAATGGTTGAAAGAGCCTGGGTATCGTCGATGCGGACCATTATGGCAGTCTCGTGATAGAAGGTCTTCTCGTGCCTGAACATCTCGGTCTCGCCGCCGATCTCAAAGCCCATTTCTCCAGCGCCGATCTTCACCTTCCGCATGGGCGGTTCGCTGGCCGCGCCCATAGTGCCGGTAGCCTCATCGGAGGCATGGGGACACTGGCTCAATTCGGCCTGCTTCTGGGCCAGCTTCATGGCAAAGGCCAGGCAGGTGGGCACCCCGCAATCACCGCAGTTGGTCTTGGGAAGCAGCTTGAAGATATCGAGTCCGCTCAGTGCCATGCTACCTTCCTCCTGGACCGGACTGTTCCCCGGTCTTCCCGCCACTAAATAGCTCGTCTATCTTCTTTTTTACCACTTCGACGGCCCGGGGATGATACATCACCAGCAGGTCGGCTCCGGCAGGAAGGAGGCTCATCGCTGTGGCTATCTCCCAGTAGGCTGAACGCAGCTCGGCATTGCCCCATTGGGGGAAATCCCGCTCCAAAGCCCAGGCCTCCTTGCTCGTGGAGCTCTCGTAACCGGGGGTGACCAGCATGGGCATGTTCAGCATCCGGTCCCCGGCCAACCCGTCCAGGCGGATACGCTCCATTATGGAATAGGTGTATTCCAGACCGTAACCCACGGCGCCCGTCACCGGGTCGATGACTATCCTGTCGGCCGGAAGATCCAGATCGTTGAGCTGGATGTTCAACTGCTTGGCGATGTTCACATCGATGGGATTCTGAGCGACCAGGCTATGGCCATGGGCCAGGCAGCAGGCGGCGATGGTCTTGTAATTGTCCTTCTCCACCCAGTTGACAAGGCAGTTCTCGCCGCTGGCGACCTCGGTCACCTTGCGCATGATATCATTGTTCTTTTCGAAATGGCCGTGGCCGGTGATGATCAACGGGACATCGACGCTTTCGAGAACCTTCTTCACCACATCAGCGGCCTCTTCGGAGGTCCGGTTCCCCTTGTCGGGATGGGTGCCGTCCAGGCGCACGCTGATGAGTTCGGCACCATGTTCGACAACGCATTTTCGGGCCATCTCGGCCGGCGAGTCGATGACCTCCTCGTATTGGGCCAGCAGGGTTTCGGGATACCTTTTCGGTACCACATCGAAGACCTCCATGGCAATGGCCGGCTTGTGCGCTATCGTACCTTCAAAGGCATGGAAGGGCAGGGCCGTGGCACCGCCGATGGTGACCGTTCTCGCCCGGGTGCCACCCTCGCTGGAGGTCGCTCCCAGGGTAACGGCCCGGATGGTACCGGATGATGGCTCTTTGGGTATCTCAAAGCTCATGGTTATTGGATTATCGTGAATGTTATTTTACCAAATGCGAGAGGGTATCTCGATATGTTTCCTTTTTCACACCCACATGTGTGGATGCAGCAGTGATCACATCCATTTCCAACAGGCCCATTCCAGATCCAACCAAATCGGGATATTGATCTTTGATGGAATCGATCAAGGATTGGAAATCATCTGGTGAGTGCCATAACAGAGAATAGATATCGCAGGCATCTTTGATACGCTTATATTCCCGATCCCGATGGGGATATGCCGCCAGCTTTGTTGCAAGAAGGGTACAGGTATCGGGGACTAAAAATCTCGAGGGACCCAGGTGCTTGGTTTTGTAACTTTTCTTGGAGAAGATCCTTGTCAGCAAAGGTTCATCGATAGGTTTGATAGCAAAGACCTGGTCATGTTGAGGGTGGATAATGTCCACGATAGGATCCAAATATAGATAGAAAAGTTCGTGCAAGGGTACTGTGGAAGCTTCTTGCTCATTGAGCACCTCTTGGGTGTTCTTGTTGATTATCTTGCAATACCTGGATGTGCCAGCCGGAAAGTATCC
>CAYSUX010000006.1:0-28853 GCA_964434315.1 uncultured archaeon | reverse complement strand
ACATGGCTTCCCCGACCCTCAGCTTGCCCCAGAGCAGGGGGAAGGGCGGCCCGGCTGAGTAATGGATCTGGCCGATGGGGCGCTTGATCTCGCGCATGGCCTTCTCGGGACAGAGATGATAGCAGGCCCCACAGTCATGACATAACTCCTCGAATACGAGGACCTTATCAGAAAGGACCGCAAGAGCGTTGAAAGCGCAGACCTGGGCACAGAGCCCACAATGGCTACAGAGCGCCTCGTTAACTCTCGGCACCGGTCGGTAAACCCAGTTGCGTTTCCGGGCTTTTGAGGTGGCTAAAAAATGATAGTCGTTTGGCTCCTCGACATCCAGATCGGCCAGGAGCATCCCCTCACCGACGGCGGCCAGGTTGACGGCCACCAGGGTCTTGCCTGTGCCGCCCTTCCCGCTTGCGATAGCTAAACGCATTACTCATACCTCGGTAATTTCTCAATAAATGGCTCAGTAAAATGCTCGGTAAAAGGTCGGGACCCGCTCAGTGATGATGGTGTCCTTCTCCGATGCCTTCTCCCCTGAAGGCGTGCTGTTTGCAGGCGTTCTCGTCTGTGGCTGGCGCCAACTGACCGTCTTTCCACATTTGAACGGCATTGCGTACCGTGCCGTCGGCGCCGATGTAAACCATGATCCCCATCTGTTCGAAAAGGTCGATGGCCCGCCTTCCCAGACCGCCGCACACCATGATGTTGGCTCCCGCCCTGGCAATCAACTCCGGGGCGTATCCCGTGCCGCCAGTGTGTATGCTGGAGTTTGATATAACTTGCACTTGCTCTGTCTCCGTGTCATACAAAGTATAAGTGGGAACGCGGCCAAAATGCTCGCCTACCTGTTCGTCTATACCTCGCTCGCCCATTGTCGGCACACATATCTTCATTTTTTCACCTCATTTATTTTGACCGCCCATACCGGAATGCGAACCGGTACTCGCGGCGTTCGTTTGAACAAGTTCGCCGTTTAAATATTTCTTCACCATCTCCTTTACCACACCGCCGGCTCCGGTCATAACCTTTATACCCGCGGCATTCAACGCCTGGATAGCGTTCGGTCCCACATTGCCTGTTATCACGACCTCGACGCCCTGTTGGGAGATCTGCTGGGATGCCTGGGGTCCGGCGCCGCCCATTGCCGTTGCGCCTTGATTCTCCAGGGCCTCGAATTCCATGCTTTCAGGATCGATGACCAGAAAATAGGGACATCTCCCGAACCTTGGGTCCAGCTCGGATGTCAGGTTGTCGCCATTTGCCGTTACTGCGATTTTCATGTAATATCTCCTGTTTAAACGTATTTGGATTCCATATTTATTCGACCATATAATGTGGATGGTTGAGTGAGTTATCCGATCTATTGTTCCCTCATCAACGGCGTTCCACACTTGGGGCACCTACGATCATTACAGGGCGCGCCCAACTGATGTTGTTCCCTATAGCCGCAGTTGGAACAGACACAATCTCCTCCGGGACCCAAACCGATCCCTCCTTTTCTTCCTCTACCGGCGCCACCGCCCTGGCCGACGCCACCGCCAAGACGTTGACCGCCCTGGCCCCTACCGGCGCCTTGTCCGCCACGCATACATTTTCCCCCAAATCCTACCATCGCCGGCCCCGGTAAGGCGACCGGTCATAATCCCGGTCGTCCCACCGGTCTTGACCCTCGCGGACCCCGAAGCCCCAGCCGTAGCCACGACCGCCTCCACGGCCAAAGCCTCCACCGCCGTAGCCGCGACCGAAGCCTCGGCCTCGACCAAGACCGCGACCGCCTCCGCGGCCCATCTGCATCGGTGGCATCTCGTCGTTGGCGTAGCCGGGGTAAGGATAGCCTGCGCAGTAGCCGGCGGCTCTGCCGGTGCGCGGTCCTTCGCCCCAGGGGCCGGTTCGATCTCCCCTGGGCATTCAATCAGCCTCCTTTTTCTTGGGTTCAGCCGAGCGTAGCTTCTTCACATGTTTGCGCAGGGCTTTCAACTCGTTTTCCAGGGCCGTCTCTTCTTCTTCCAGCATCTTTAGCTCGTCCTCCCTGGACCGGGCCGGAGGATAGCTCCTTTGGGTCGATAGGGGATAATCCCGGTCGTCCCACCGGTCTTGACCCTCGCGGACCCTGAAGCCCCAGCCAAAACCACGTCCGCCTCCACGGCCAAAGCCTCCGCCCCCGCCGTAGCCACGCCCGAAGCCTCGGCCTCGACCAAGACCGCGACCGCCTCCGCGGCCCATCTGCATCGGTGGCATCTCGTCGTTGGCGTAGCCGGGGTAAGGATAGCCTGCGCAGTAGCCGGCGGCTCTGCCGGTGCGCGGTCCTTCGCCCCAGGGGCCGGTTCGATCTCCCCTGGGCATTCAATCAACCTCCTTTGTGGCGGCTGCTGTTGCTTCTTGGCGCAGCTCTTTCAGACGTTGGCGCAAGGCCGTCAATTCCTCATCCAGGGCCATCTCTTCTTCTTCCAGCATCTTTAACTCGTCCTCCTCGGACCAGGTCGGAGGAGGCCCCCGGGGACCGGGATAGCCCCGGCCGGGAGGGAGGTCCGGATAGTCTGACCAGGGCGGACCCCGGTGTGGTGGATAGGGTGGATAGGGATGAGGATAACCACACCATCCTTGACCTCGATATCTAAATCTATTCATCTTATCAACTCTGCGTTGTCTTCTTTTTTGTCTTTTTCGTCTTCGACGACTCTATTGCTTCGTGACCGCAGAAGGTAGGTACCGCCCTCGATCCGGATGGCCCTGCCGCTGACAAGGGCTTCGGCCACTTTCCGCCGGGCCAGTTTGAGGTCGTTCCAAAGGGCCTTGCGAGACACGCCCATACGCAGGGCGGCCTCACCCTGTTGGAGACCTTCGAGGTCAACCAGGCGGATGGCCTCCAGCTCCTCTGGGGTCAGTATGATCGTATCCAACTTTTCCGCGGGAACTCCTTGGGGACGAAAGTCGGTGATTGTCGGCAGGCACTCGATCCAGCGAGGACCGCGGCACCTGCCCCTGCGGCCACGAGGCATAATGGTGCATATGCTACAAAGTATTTAAATATTTAGCGCATATGGTAATTATTATATAAAGAACCCTACGCTCCAATTGCCACCACTATCTCCGTGATTGCACTGAATCGCCTGTGGTCAAGTCGCGGCCTGTAGCTCCTTGGCCTTTGCCTCGACAGCTATCAGATAGATCATGAGTGGTCGGTAAAGCATATGGCCCCACTTACCGAAGGGCACTTCGATGACCAACATCGGTACGGCGATGGCGATGGCGATGTGGATGCGTAGATAGAGTAGGTGGGCAGGAGCATCCCCGATAATCGGAAGAGGCGCGCTGTCAATGACCCTGGAGCGGTTGGCCGGGAGCGTTGACCTGTCCGCGCTGGAATACTATCCATAAATATGTCGCCAATGCTACAAAATATATATTCAATTGGCGCATGTGGTAATTATTATATAAACTTATACGTGGGCATTAATTTAAGTGCCTGACTAAACTTGGCACTAATCAGGGGTCCCTATGTCTCAGAATCCAGAAGCTATGGCCAAGGTCGGGCCAGCCACCCGCGCCGTGCATGCCGGGAACCGGCCCGCGGAGAACGCGGTCAACACACCGATCTACCTGTCATCCACCTTTCGCCTGGACGAGACCACCTACACCAGATGGGCCGCCGGTGACTGGAAGGTGCAGGTCTACACCCGCTTCAACAACCCCACGTTGAGTGCGGCGGCGGCCAAGATCGCGGCCCTGGAGGGCGCCGCCGAGGGACTGGTCTTTGCCTCGGGACTGGCGGCCATCCACGCGGTGGTGACCGGATTCTGTAAGACCCGGGATCGTTTCATAACCACACCCGACATCTACGGCGGCACCTATGGTCTCTTTGCCGAGGAGCTGGTCCGATTGGGCATCGAACCGATCTTCACCGATCTTCAGGATCCCGAGTCTCTAAGGGCTATTTTTCAAAGAACAAAAAAGGAGGGTCACCCTGCCAAACTGCTATTCGTTGAATCCGTCTCCAATCCCTTGTTGAGGATCTACGATCTCCCGACCCTGGCCAAGATGGCCCATGAGTTCGAAGCCCTATGCGTGGTGGACAACACCTTCGCCACACCGGTGCTCTGCAACCCCCTGGAACACGGCGCCGATCTGGTAGTCCATTCGGCCACCAAATACATGGGCGGGCATTCCGATGTGGTGGGCGGCGCGGTTGTCGGCTCCGAGGAATTAGTAAAGCAGATCTGGCCCAGGCTGGTCCATTTCGGGGCCTGCATGGACCCTCATGCGGCTTATATGCTGGAGCGGGGCCTCAAGACCTTGTCGGTACGGGTCGAGCGGATGGTAACCACGGCACAGGAACTGACGCAATGGCTGGCCGGCCATCCCAAGATCTCCAAGGTCCACTACCCGGGCCTGCCTGATCATCCCCATTTTTCGCGAGCGCAGCGCTTGTTGAAGGGACCTGGGGCGATGATCTCGTTCATTGTCAAGGGAGGCGATGAGGCCGGTCTGAAACTCATGCGGGATTGCCAATGGCCGGTGGAGGCAACCTCCCTGGGAGGCGTCGAGAGCCTCATCTCCATGCCCTTCAATACCTCACACCTGCCCACGCCACCGGAAGAACGCGCCAAACAGGGCATCGAGCCCGGCTTCGTGCGTCTTTCGGTCGGGTTGGAAGACCCGAAGGATCTTATCGATGATCTTGAACAAGGACTGGCTGGAGTGTAGGAGAGGTAATCAATGGGCACACATCACGATGGTAGTCCATACCGCTTGATACAGGCCTTACAACCATCCGGCTTCGTCACAGAGGACGATGCGCCTCAGGAAGTGAATCTTCATGGCTGACAAGAATACTGTTTTGATCTACGGCACCAATATGGGCGGTTACCGCGCCTTGTATGCTCTGTGCAAGAAAGGCTACAAGACCATCCTGCTCAACCAGGGTTCCTATGTAGATGAGAAGAAGAATCAATTACTCTCGCAATATCCGTTGGACTTTTGCTGGATCTGCGGCCACATGCCTCAACGTATGTTCAAAGCCCTGGGTTGTTTGACCGACAATTACAACGCGGAGCTGCTTGAGGTGACTGGAGAGGCCGGAAACTTCACGGTGAAGTTCAAGAAAAAAGATCAGGTCGTGAATAATTTCGCCTGCACCGAATGTGACAAGTGCATCGAGGTATGCCCTGTGGAGGTGGAAGGGCAGGACAGGAAGGCCATCAGTGTTATCCCGCATGTGGGTTGGGAGAATATATATCTCATCGATTTCGATCACTGCACGAAATGCGGTGAGTGTGAGAAGGTATGCCCTACCGGAGCGTTGAAACTCGACAGACCGGAAGAGATGGTGAAGGCTGAGGTGGGGGCGATCATCCTGGCGCCCGAGTTTGATCAACCTACCATTCAAGATCTGGAGCGTTTTGGTCTCGGAGATAACCCCTCGGTGGTTACTAACCATTCCGTTGCAAAAAGGTCGCTATTGACCAATTTCATCCAGGATTCCATAGCGCTTCCCTCGGGAAGGATACCCGAGCGAGTGGCTATCGTTGTAACCCCCCACTTCAACAGATACGGCGTGGAGTTCGAAAACCCCAACCTGTGTACCAGCGCCGTCTATCGGGGCCTGAAGATCAAAGAGGCGATCCCCGGGGCTCAAGTGACCATCTTTTTTAGAGACTACCGAGCTTCCGGTAAATCTCACTGGAGACTGTACAAGCAGGCTGTCGAGGCCGGCATACGGATAGTGAGAACCGGTGAACTCGATATTGTGTCCAAACCCAAAGAGGCCATTATCGAGTTTGACGAGAATGGTAAGCGGGGCAAGCTTACCGTGGATCTGACCATCCTGGTGACCGGTCAGAAGCCTCCCGAGCAGATGGAGCATCTTTCGAAGATATGCGGCGTCAAGGCCGATGAGAACGGCTTCTGTCACATCAGGCCCTTTGCCGTATCCGAGACTGAGGTTGACGGTATCTTCGCGGTTGGTGAATTCACGGGCCCCAAAGGCAACCCGGAGACCATATGGGACGGATGCGCCTCCCTCACCGAATGCCTCGAATACCTGGGGGAAAAGAGCTTTAAACCTCCGGCCCCGCCCTCGCTGAGAAACACAAGCGGCGAAATCGCCAAGGTCGGCGTGTTCATCTGTAGCTGCTTTGGCAAGTTCAGCGAAAATATGGACCTTACCGCTTTGGAAGAGAAGGTGAAATGCCTTCCCGGAGTGTCGCACGCGCAGGTGATCGATGCCTGTTGCACCCCACCCACCATGAAAGCCACCGCCGAGAAGATAAAAGCCTCGGGAGTGAACCGGGTGGTCCTGGCGGTATGCACCCCTCTCCAGAAGCTGCTCAAGTATCGCAAGACCGTCATGATGGCGGGGCTGAACCCTCTACTGAGCGATTACATCCGTTTCAGAGAGGATGTGATCTATGTCCACGAGGACCCAAAGAAGATGCAAACAAAGGCGCTTGCGCTGATAAACGGGGGAGTGGAGCGGGTCAAGCATAGCTCGCAGGCCCCTCCTCCCATGGACGGTTTTACATCAAAGGTCGTCGTGATAGGCGGTGGCATGTCCGGGATGATCTGCGCAACCAAGATCGCAAACGATGGGTTCGAGGTGTTTCTGGTCGAGTGTGAGGAAAAACTCGGAGGCGGCCTAAAGTACCTTGAAAAGGAAGAGCGATCATATGTACAGGATCTCATCAAGAAGGTAGAAGCCGACTCCAAGATCACAATATCCGCCAACTCCCGGATCATGAAGGTTGACGGCTACGCCGGTAATTTCCATATTACCGTAGATACCCCGGAAGGAGAGGTGGATATGGATGTCGGTATGATCATCGTGGCTACCGGGGCAAAGGAATACCAACCGGAAGGTTTCCTGTACGGCGAAGATCCGAGGGTCGTGACGCAGACCGAACTCGATACCAAGAATGCCCCGCAACGGGTGGCCATGATCCAATGTGTGGGCTCAAAGAACGAGAAACGACCCTTTTGCTCGAGGATCTGCTGTAACCAGGCATTGAAAAATGCGCTAAAGCTTCGTGAAAAAGGCTCGGATGTTACCATATTCTACCGGGACATAACCAGTTGCGGCAGAGAGGACTATTACCAAAAGGCAGTTGATGCCGGAGTGCGGTTCGTTCGTTTTGACGAGCAAAACTACCCCGAGGTAGTAAAGAAGGGGGAGCGCCTGGAGGTCATCCCCTCCAATGGAGGAACCGCTGGCCGAAAAATCGATCTCGTGGTGCTCAGCACCGGCATAATGCCAGATAAAGAGAATAACGAGGAGCTTTCACAGATGTTAGGGCTTCCTCTTGACGCCGACGGTTTCTTTGACAGTGACGCCAATGCATATCCTTATGAGGAAGCGATCAAGAGACAGACCAAACCCTTCGAGCTTGCAACCAACGGGATATTCGCGGTAGGGCTGGCCCATTCTCCCAGGACCTTCACGGAATCCCTGCTTATAGCAAAGGATGCGGCGGGCCGGGCGCTGGTCCTGCTGGGCAAGCCGAAGTTGCCTCCACCCAACGCCATGTATTTAGCGGAGGTTAAGGAATCCATGTGTATGGGGTGCGGCATCTGCGTGGATGTTTGCCCCTACAAGGCCCGGTATGTTGACCCAAATACCAACATAGCCGTGATACGTCCCTATCTTTGCGATTCATGCGGCTCATGCGTGGCAGCCTGCCCCAACGGAGCCACATTCCTACGCGATTTCAAACCGAAGCAATCCATAGCCGTTCTCGATACATTGGTGGTGGGAGCATGAAGGAGGAAACAATGACCACTCAAGACGAGTTTGAACCGAGGATCATCTACTTTTTATGTAATTGGTGCGGCACCGGAGGCGCCGAAACAGCTTCCTCCCACCATATGCGCTACCCCGAGAACGTGATGATCGCCAGGGTGAACTGTACAGGCTCGCTTCCCGCGGTCCAGATCATACGGCCCCTGCTGGAAGGCGCTGACGGAGTGGTCATCAGCGGCTGCCATCCCGGAGACTGCCATTACGAAACCGGCAACTATCGGGCCCGAAGACGAGTGGCCCTCGTGAAATCACTTCTCGACACCCTGGGACTGGAGAAGGAGAGGGCCTGGTTACGGTATGTGGCCCATGGCGAAGGCCAGAGATTTATCGATACCGCTACCGAGTTCAACGACCATATCAAGCGGCTTGGTCCCAACCCGTTGAGAAGGAGGCGAGAGACATGAAGGGGGCGCTCATCCAGGCCGAGAACGGCTTTGAAGAAGCGGTCCTCGATCTGCTTGGAAAGGCCCGCCGGGAAGGTTACATCGATCTTGTATTGATACCCCTGAGAGTACCCGATGGCGATTCCTTTGCCTGGGTCCTGGTCCAAGATGATTCGCTCCTGAGCCGAGCTTCGCCTTTACCCCCGGTCATGCCGGTCCAGGGCGCGAGAGCGCTCTCCAGTATCATAAGACAGGGAGACGGTACTAAGAGGATAGCCGTCGTGATGAGACCCTGCGAGATCAGAGCCGCCATCGAACTCTCGAAACTCCAACAGATAGACCTGGAAAATATCATCCTCATCAGTCTCGACTGCCCGGGCGTATTACCCCTGGGAGATTATATCAACGATCCTGGAAAGGGCGATGTTCGATTCAGGGAATGCTTTGAGGACTGGAAGGGCGGATCGCCTCGTCCGGTGTGTAAGATCTGTGATCAATTCAGCATGCCCACCTCTGATCTACATGTCGGGATTCTGGGTACCAAGGGCCAGGTTCCACTCATCCCGGGTAGCCCGAAAGGTTCTGAACTCCTCCTGGGCCTCGGCCTCGCTCCCGATAAGTCGGTGGTCGAATGGGAGGCCGCGGTGGCTCGGATAACCAAGGAGCGAAAGGCAACCAAGGTCAAAGCCCAGGAGAAGCTGAGAAACGAGATCGCGGGTCCCGAAAAGCTGCTTGAGGTCTTTCAGAGTTGTATCAACTGTCACAACTGCATGAGGGTCTGCCCGGTATGCTACTGTCGCCAATGTTACTTCGATTCAGAGGCCCTGGAGTTATCCCCTGAAAATTACCTTTCAAGGGCCCAGAGAAGGACCGGCCTCAGGTTCCCACCCGATACCCTGCTCTTCCATCTGGGTCGGGCTACACATATGGTAACCTCCTGTGTATCGTGCGGCACATGTGAGGACGCCTGCCCGGTGTCCATCCCCATCGCCCAGATCTTCAATCTGCTGGCCGATCAGGCCCAGGCGGTCTTTGATTATCTCCCTGGCAAGAGTATCCAAGAGCCCCTCCCCCTCACGCATTATGAGCCTGATGAGCTTGATGAGGTTGAAACACCCTATCATCGCCTCTACACAAGGGGGGGTGAATAAGATGGTAAAGACCCTTAAAATGGAACTGGGCGCTCGCGAAGCCATACCGGAACTCATACGCCATCTCCTGCGCAATGATCGGATCAAGGCTGTCTTCACTCTCGCTAGAACAGGCAAAGAGGATGGAGTGGCCTATACTTTGATCTCAAGCTCCGAAGCCCTGGAGGATTGTGTACCGCTCTATCCTTTGATGCCTGCCAATGCCGGGGCCATCCTTTCGCGCTTCAGCTTGCTGGGATCGCCGGACCAGGTCGTAGCGGCGGTGTTGCGGCCCTGTGAGATCAGAAGCCTGGTGGAACTTGTGAAGCGCAACCAGGCCAGTATGGATAATATCCTGATCATCAGCTCGACCTGTGGGGGCGTCTATCCCCTGGGGATGGCGATAGATAGAGGTCTAAAAGACAATCTAACCCAATATTGGAGCGCCCTCGAAAAAGGCGAGATCCCCCCGGACATCCGGCCCACATGTCAGGCCTGTGAGCATCTCGTCCCATACAACGCGGACATGACCCTGGCCCTGGCCGGCCGGACAGGACTCGACGAGCATTGTGAGATATTCCTGAACACCCCGAAGGCGGAGGAGTTGCTGGAGGGCCTGCCCGGTGAACTTGGTCAGGGTGAACTCGAGTCGGAAGGGCTGGAACGGTTGCGAAACGAAAGAGTGGCTGCCAGGGAGAGGATCTTTGCCGAGACCGAGGCGGACCTATTCGGTCTGGAGGGGCTGGTGCGAACATTTGGCAGGTGCATCAGTTGTCACGGATGTAGTCAGGTCTGTCCGGTGTGTTATTGCAACCTATGCTACTTTGAATCGAAAGATGATGACTTCAAGATCCCGGATCATATGGTGGAACTCAAACAGAAAGGAGGCCTGCGAGCGCCTCCCGGGACCATCTTCTACCATCTGGGGCGGTTGGTACATGTCACACCCTCGTGTGTTGGTTGCGGTGCTTGCTCCGACGTGTGTCCGGCGGATATTCCGTTATCAACCCTATTTTTAAAGGCTAGCCTGGCCGTCCAGAGCGTTTTCGATTATCTGCCCGGCAGGGACGTGGACGAGCCCATACCGACCGACACGTTCGATCTTGAGGAGTTGAGTGAATTTGATAGATAGGTGGTTATATGGATGAATTTGAACCGAACATGATAGGTTTCTTCTGCAACTGGTGCAGCTATGCCGCCGCGGACCTGGCAGGCACCAGCCGCATGGAGTATCCCGCCAATATCAAGACCATCCGGGTTATGTGCTCCAGTAGGGTCGATCCACTCTACCTCCTCAAAGCTCTCTTACAAGGGGCCGACGGAGTGCTCATGGCGGGGTGTCATCCCGGCGAGTGCCACTATTCGGTGGGGAACTTACATGCCCGTAGACGCTTCGCCATCCTCAAAACGATCCTGGAAACATTGGGTCTGGAATCGGATCGGTTAAGACTCTCGTGGATCTCCGCCTCGGAGGGGGGTAAGGTCCAGAAGGTCGTGACGGATTTTGTTGAACAGATCAAACAACAGGGTAAAAACAAGGTACGAAATGAGATATTCCTTTGACGAATGAGATCTGTGATATCATGACCTTCAGTCCGTTTGAGCCCGGTCCTGAGTTACTATTACTATCGGTAGGGCTGGACGATCGGTTAGGTCCATCCAGAGGTCTTAGCATAGATCCGGCGGGGATTTGATGGAGGCCATGGGATGAGGTTGCACCTCGATTGTATCCCGTGCTTCCAGCGACAAGCCTTGCAGGCTGCCCGTTTCGTCACCGGGGACGAGGAGATCCAGGAGTCTATCTTGAGGGAGGTGGCCTTCGAACTGATGAAACAGGACTGGAAGACCAGCCCGCCCCGGATGGCCCGGATGGTCCACCAGATAGTAAGAGACCGGACCGGCGCAACCGATCCATACCGGAAGGTGAAGAGGGATGACAACCAGACCGCTCTTGAATTGTACCCCTGGTTGAGCGAGGTGGTACATAAGGCCAGTGAGCCCCTGTCAGTCGCAGTCCGATTGGCCATTGCCGGGAACATCATCGATCTGGGAGCCAGCGAGACCTACGATCTCCAACAGACCATCAACGAAGTGCTGGTCAAGCCCTTGGGGATCAACCATTACACCCGCTTCTTCGCAGCCTTGGAAGAGGCTCATACTCTCATCTACCTGGCTGACAACTCCGGTGAGGTGGTCTTTGACCGATTGCTACTGGAGACAATTCTCGAGGAATATCCCCTCGATCGGATAGTCTTTGTGATCAAAGGAGCGCCGATAATCAACGACGCTACCCTCCTTGAGGCCCGGGAGGCGGAGATAGACCGGTTGCCAGGGGTCGAGTTTCACAAGATGGGGGTTGGGATACCGGGAAGCGGGTATGTCAGGGAAAGCCCCGAGTTCGCCGCGTTCCTGGGCACCGGCGATATGGTCATCAGCAAGGGCCAGGGTAACTACGAGGGCTTGAGCGACCACGATGATATCTTCTTCCTGCTCATGGCCAAGTGCCCGGTCATCGCCGCCCATCTGGGGGTTGAAACAGGCGATATTATTCTCAAAGGTGGAGCCTAGTTTGGGAGACCCAAATGAATTTGAGGGCGAATGAGCTTAATCGAGGAGGTTCTGGCAGAGATCGATGATAAGCATATCGACGATTTTTGCGTGGGCTGTAAATATGCGGGCGTAAAGATAGGGGAACGGATCGGGGTGGCCCATACCGGATTCTATGATGACACATGTAATTCTCCATTGGCGGCAGGCAAGCTGATAGGCGCCAAGATCGCCGGACTGGCATTATCCGCTAATCTTTTGGAGGCCACCCTCGGCACCGCCGCTATCAACGCTCAGCTTGAACCACAGGACGTAACGATGGGGCTCAATATCTTCGATAAGATCATCGAGATAGCGCCAGGATACAAGAAGATCGGTATCGTAGGAGGGTTCCCCTTTATCCGTAAACTGCCCAGTGAGAAGCTGTACAAGTTTGAAAAACAAAAGATCGAGGGTTTTCTTCCAGCTTCCAAGGCGGAGGAGTTGCTTCCCGAATGTGATCTGGTGGTAATTACCGGAAGCGCCTTTGCCAACCACACCCTAGAGCGCTTTCTGGATATCAGCACCGGCCATACCATGGTGATAGGCCCCACGACACCCCTTTCCAAGGTATTGTTCGATCATGGGGCGGACCTCCTGGCAGGTATCATGGCTTACGACGAAAGGATCCTCAAGATCATAGGTCGGGGCCAGGGTACCAGGGATTTCATTGGATTGGCACAGACCGTCGTGATGCAAAAAGGATGAGATCGTTGGGTTCCATCTTGGGGATCTAAGACCCCAATACCATCTGCCCCTTTTTGGTCAGCTCGTAGCCGCTGATCACGGCGTCGCAGCCGGAGGCGCTCCTGGAGGAGAAGGCGCAGCCACGACATGAGGACGAAGCGCAGCCTTCGGGATCGATGGTCTGATGGCGAACATAGCCCATGCGGGCCAGCAGGGTCAGACGGTGATCCAGCTCCCCCTGGTCCAGGCCCAGGAAGCGGGCCGTCTCGCCCAGGGTGAGCCTCCGGGTGAAGAGGGCCCGCAGGGTGTCGATGATCGTTCTCACACCCCCGCCTTGGAGAGTTCCTTCAAGGAGACGGTCTCGGGCCACTTGAAATAGCCGGCCAGCGCCAGCAAGGCCAGGTAGAGTTCGGGCCGCAGGCTGTCGAGGGGAGTGTAATCCTCGTAGTCCTCTGAGCCGATAAGATAGGCCTCCATGAGATCGCCCAGCATCACCAGCAGGTAGATGACTCCGAAGAGCAGGGATAGCATGATCCCCACATGGATGTAGGCCAGGCCCTCGGATATGCCCATGTTCAGCTCCTTGTAGCCAAAAAGAAAGACCCCTCCCAAAACCGCCAGAACCAGGGTTCCCACAAAGGAGCCGGGCACCAGGGGGATCTCGATGCCCAGGGCGGCGATGAACTGCAAGACGGCAAAGAGCAGGTAAGCCACGCCCACGATCAGGCCGAACATCATCTTTTGTCGGTTTTCCTTGCTCGATCCCGTCATTTCAACTGTTTCAACCACTTCGACCACCTCCTCAATACCCCATCAAAGACCCCAACTGGTAGGTCGCCAGCACGATCAGCCAGGCCAGGGCCAGGCCGTAGCCCAGGGCGAAGGCCGTCCACTTGGCCGATTTCAGCTCCCGGTAGATGACCGCCAGGGTCGCCACACAGGGCATGTAGATCAAGGTAAAGAGCATCAAACAGAAGGCCGTCAGGGGCGTGAAAGCCTCGTCGGCCTCCAGCCGGTCGGAAAGCCGGCCCTCATCCTCGCCCACGCCGTAGAGCACGCCCAGGGATCCCACCACCATCTCCTTGGCCACGAAGCCGAAGACCAGGGCGGTATTCATGCGCCAGTCGAAGCCCAGGGGTGAGGTGACCGGCTCGAAGGCCGAACCGATGTCAGCGGCGAATGACTCCTCGGCGACAAAGTCGCCCCCGGTGTAGAGGCCCCCGTCGGCCTCGCTGACAAACTCGCAGGAGCCCTCGAAAAGACCATCGGCCCGAATGGATTCTTCGGAGGCCAGGGCCAGGTCGGTCACGCTTTGATTAGCCTGATAATCCCCGGCCTCCAGGGACACGTCTTCCAGGATGATACCGGTGAAAATACCCTCGCCCTCTTCAAGGGTCGTAAATGTCCCATTGCCCTCGAAGGCGCCCTCCCCGGCCAGCAGCTCACCGGCGTCGATATCTTTTGTCGATTCTTCCAGGTAGCCGTCGGGGCCGAAGGAGGCCGCGCCCCAGAGCACGATGGCCAGGCCCAGGATGATGACGCCCGCCTTCTTCAGGTAGATCGAGCCTCGCTCCCACATGTGCAGCCCGCTGGTCTTGAGCGTCGGCAGCCGGTAGGGCGGCAGCTCCATGATAAAGGGCGCCGGCTTGCCCGGCAGGATCGTTAAGCGAAAGAGCTTGGCCGATAGAATGGCCAAAAGGATTCCGAAAGCGTAGACAAAGAAGATCAGGGTGGAGGCCTGTTTGCCGAAGAAGGCTCCGGCCAGCAGGATATAGACCGGCAGCCGGGCCCCGCAGGAGATAAAGGGGTTGATCAGAACGGTGATAATGCGGTCCTTTTCATCCTCGATGGTCCGGGTGGCCATGATGGCCGGGATATTGCAGCCAAAGCCCATCAGCAGGGGGATGAAGGCCTTGCCATGCAGCCCGACGTTGTACATCAGCTTGTCCATGACAAAGGCCGCCCTGGCCAGATAGCCGCTGTCCTCCAGAAAGGAGAGCAGCAGGAACAGGATGAAGATGTTGGGGATGAATATCAGCACAAAGCCTACGCCGCCGAAGATGCCGTCGCCGATGAGCGAGCCCAGCCAGGCCGGCTCGATGTTGTTCACAGCCCATTCGGCCAGACCGGCGAAGACCCAGTCGATGAGGTTCATGAAGGGGGTGGCGAAGGTGAAGGTCAGCTCGAAGGCCCCCCACATCAGGGCCAGGAAGATGGGGATCCCCAGATACTTGTTGGTGAATACCCGGTCGATCATGTCCGAGGTGCTCATATCCACCTCGCCCCGGGTGACCACCTGGGGCATGATGGCGTCGAGGGCCTCATAGCGTTTGTCGGCCATAATGGCCTCGTACTCCTCGACCGGGCACTCCTTCAGGATAGCCTCGATTTTGTCCTCGACCGGGGAGTCTTTCAGCTTCTTTTTAACCTCATCGTCGCCCTCAAGTAGCTTGACGGCCAGCCAGCGCAGGGGATAGCCCAATGAGAATTTCTTGTCCCGGCTCGCCAGCTTCTCGATCCGGGTGATCTGGGTCTCGATGGTATCGCCGTAGCCGATCCGGTGCTCGTGGTGAGGTCCCCTGGCTCCCTCTTCGATGATAGCCTCCAGTAGCTCCTCGAAGCCCTCTTCCTTTGAGCCTACGGTCCTGACCACCGGCACCTCCAGAAACTTCTCCAGCTCCTCCAACCTGATGACATCGCCCCTGGCCTCGGCCATATCGGCCATGTTGAGGGCCATCACCACCTTGGCCCCCAGCTCCAGCAACTGGGTGGTCAGATAGAGGTTGCGCTCCAGGTTGGCGGCATCGATTATATGAACGACCACATCGGGCCGCTCATCGATGATGTAATCCCGGGCGATAACCTCGTCCTGGGAGTAGGCCGTCAGGCTGTAGGTACCGGGCAGATCGATGAATTCTATCTTACGGCCTCGAAATGTTCTGTGGCCGCTCTTCTTTTCCACGGTCACACCGGGAAAGTTACCCACATGCTGGCGGGACCCGGTCAGACCGTTGAAAAGAGTGGTCTTGCCCACGTTGGGATTGCCGGCCAGGGCCACCCTGAGTCGTTTACTTGACATCCTTGCCATCCTGAAATCAAACTATCTGATCATGATCTTCATGGCCATGCCCTGTCCGATGGCATAGCGGCTGCCGGCCACCTCTACGATGAGCGGCCCGCCCTGGGAGCGGATGACCTTGACCCTGGCGTTCTCGGTAAAGCCCATCTCCACCAGGCGACGCCAGAGCCCCCGACCGGCGTTGATCCCCTCGATATGTCCTTCGGCCCCCTCGGGCAGCATGTTCAATGGTCGCACTGTTGTCAACCTCCCTCCTCCAATGGCTCGACTTGGATCATCTCGGCCTCGGCCCGGCGAAAGGAGAGGTGGTAGTCTTTGACCTTGAAATCGATGGGGTCGCCCAACGGCGCCTTGCGGATGACCTCGATCTCGGCTCCCGGCACCAGGCCCATATCCAACAGCCTGCGGCGGGCGGCCCCTTTGCCCTCCAGATGGATTATCCTGGCCCGGCTGCCTGGGGGCAAGGTGTCCAGGGTTACACTGCTACGGTCGTCTGACATGGAGTCCTCGCGAATAATTTTAGGGCGCCCTAAAACCTAGAGGATAAAAAGACACGCACACGTCTAATATTTATTGTAAATACACAGCCCGGCGCATATCTCCAGCCCTGTAATAACTTGATTATCTATGGCGGCGCCTTGGGGTCATCCCCACCGATCTGGGAGTCGAATCGAGCGATATCATTATCTGGAAAGGCTAACAACCGTCATCCCCATCAAGCATCTCCCCCTCCAGCGGCCCTCTTTTCTTGTAGGCGGCCACCGCGGCGGCGACCACCAGCGCGGTCGCGATACCGCCGATCGCAAGGTACCACCAGTTATCGAGGATGCGATCGAGAAGGCTGCCGTCATCCTCCCTCTCGGCCTCCATCGTGATCTCGACCTTCTTCCCGGTCTGGAGCGGTTCGGTATTGGAGAAGATGAAATACCAGTCCCTGTCCCCCGGCACGGTGACGGTCACATCGTCCCCAACCGTATTCTCCAATAGATTGTAGCTGTCGAACTCATATCCTTTGAGGTAGAGCAGGTAGTTCTCCTCGTCGCAGATGAAGAAGTCGATGTCTATATTGGAGTAGATGGGCTGGGGATGGCGGGTGGCCTCGAAGAGATGAACCTGCTCCTGGATACCCTCCAGAACCCTGTAGCCGAAGCTGAGGGTCTTCGAATCCCCGGATATCCCCCCCTGATCGCGCGGTTGTATCTCATGGGTGGGCTTTTTGCCATCCACATAGAAGGTGCGGCTGTACTCCCGGCCCGCCTCGATGGTTATCTGCTGGTCGGGGACATTGCCAAGCCGGCTCCAGATATTGATGGTGTAATCATTCTCGCCCAGCTTCAGGACGGTCTCACCATTGGTGTCGGTGTAGTTCCAGAAACATGGTACCGGCGGCATGCTGTATGGTGTGTGGAGAGGATTCAACTTCGTGGCATAGGAATGACTGTTGGCCAGGATCACCGTGCCGTCAACCGGCTCGCCGGTTCTGTCGAGGATTGTTAATGTCAGGGTTCCCGGAGGCGTAGTGTATGGTCGGTGGTTCACGTTCCGGATGTAATCGTCGGGGCGATGGGCCCAGACCACCGAGACCTCCCACCAGTTCCCATCGTATGTGTCGGGCACATCCACACCCGTACCGCCGTCGCTCCACCAGTTGTCCCAGTGGACCCATCTTTTATGCCAGAACTCCTGCCAGACATGGTCCTCCCCGATCTCGACAACCCCCTGGGTGGGGATGAGGGCGGTGCGGCCGCCGGCGGTGGAGAGGTCCTGTAGCTCCCCGCAGTTGCCGTTATGCTCGTAGGCGATCCGCACCGGCTGGATCGGGCGGCTCCCGTCGTCGTCCTCGGAGGCTCTCATGGCAATGGTCTTCTGCACCCAGTTGCTGACCCTCTCGACGGCATGGTCGCCGTAATCCCAGGGCCGACCATTGTTGTGCCCGTCGTCGTCATATCCCTTGGGAGACCGATGGGCCGTGCCGTTCCACATGATCTCCACACCCTGGAGCTTCTCCTTCATCTGCGGCGGCGGCTCGTCCTTGGGGTAGTGCACGCTGCCGCCGGGGTCGTCGGGGTAGGTCTCGTCACTGTGGTAGAACAGGTATTCTCTCCAGAAGCGCCCCCCATCCTCGGGTAGGGCCGGGTCGCCGGTCTCGGGTTTGATGTAGGTCGGGATCTCGTCGGTGATCTTGGGATGGACGATATACCAGTAATAGTATTCCATCGGCAGTTCGTATTGCAGGCGTTCATAACTCTCGTTGACCCGGTAGGTGGTGGTGGTGTACCGGCCTTCGGGACCCGATATCTCGACCAGCTCTACATAATCCAGCTCCAGATCGATCTGGTAGATCAGCTCGGCATTCTCCTTGAAGACCTCGGGATAGACATCGTTTCGCTTCAGGATGGTCGTCGAGGTATGGGCTATCGAGAAGCCTATCTCATCGGCGTAACGCTCTTCGGAGTTCAGGATCAGGCCGGCATAGGTATCGGCCAACTGAAAATCCTCTCGCGCCATCACCTTTCGCGAGGGTACGATCACGGTGCGGGGAACGGTCACGCCGGTCAGCGCCTGGGTGTCGTGCTCATAGACCGCGCCTGTGCTCAAGTCCACGAAACCTGGGTCCCGGGCCGAGCCGAGGTTCTTGAAATACATGGCCTCTCCATCCCCGGCTCCCACCATCAGGTCAAAGCAGTGGTCGCCATCCAGGTCGGCCAGGGCGGGCGAGGCGTGGCTATCGACCTTGATCCTCCTCTCTCCGTCCAGATAGAGGGTATTGTCCTCGATCCAGTTGTGTCCCGAGGTGCCGGTATCGCGAAAGTAACGTATGGTGCCGTCACCTTTACCGAGGGTCAGATCATAATCGCCGTCGTCGTTCAGGTCCGCCAGTACCGGTGCGGTGTATCCGGAGAGATCGAGGGACTCGAACATCACCGGATGGAAGACCCAGGTCCCACCATCATTGACATAATAGAACAGGGCGTTGGAGGCGCTGCCCAGGATCAGGTCCGGGTCGCCGTCATGGTCTATATCGGCCAGGGCGGGATTGCTGTGGCTGCCCACATCTATACCCTGGTACATGGAGTGATCCCGGGCCCATGCGGCCTCTAGCTCATCACCGGTATTCTCGAAGTAGGCCAGGGTCCCGTCTTGGCGACCGATGGTCAGATCATAATCGCCGTCGTCGCCCATATCCGCGAAGGCTGGGGTATTCCTGGCGCCCAGCCCGGAAAGGGAGGCATAGAATTCGGGATCTTCCAGCCAGATGGGCTTGAGCCGGTTTCCGACGTTCTCATAGTATCGAAGGCCGTCTTGGGAGCCGACCGTCAGGTCCATATCGCCGTCGTCGTCCAGGTCGGCGAAGGCCGGAGCGTGACGCGAGCCAACATTCTGTTCCAGCTCGCTGAGTTCCCCGAACTTGGCGGACAGGTCACGGCGCAGCCAGGGGGGTGCCTTGTTGATCGCTTGCGTGACGTTTTCGGATTGGCCGGCATTGATATCGGGCATGGTGATCAGCGCCAAATCGGATGTACCGGCGCTGTAAAGCAGACTTCGGCTTTCACCGGAGGGAACGTCGATGAGCTGTCTGGTGATGGTCTTTTGTTCTCCACCGCCGTTAGCCCCTACCTCACTGATCCCCGCCGGCTCAGGCAAAGCACTGATTAGCACGACCATACATACGATGGCGATGATAATTTTATTCATGGTCTCACAGTCCTACGCCCTCGATTTGTCATAAGCTTTATTGTCATGGATTGCCTTTATGCCATGAAAATTTCCCTGGTTGAGTTCATTGAGCCCGCCCCATCACCTTGACCAGTACATTGAAAAATAAAGTAAAGATCCTTGCCAGCCCCTCGGATCTGGCCCACAGACAGGTTTTCTCTCTCAGTGGTTCTTTCTCGACATCCCAGACCCGGGTGCTGACGACGCACTCCTTACCGTCGGCCACCAGCAGGATGCCGGAGGCCATCGCCATCTCGGAATCCATGTTATAATGCAGTTCATGATGGAGTTCCTTTGATCTTGCGACAAAGACATTCGATAATCCCAGATCCCCGCCGACCTCGGGAGAAACCAGTACATCAACGTTCACCCCGCGCTTCTGCGCCATTTTCAACTCTTCTATCAAGCCGAGGAGGTCTTCCGAACCACCCACCTTCAGGTCCCTTTTCGCGCCCTTTATCACTTCGATCATCTTGGCCTTGATCCTCTCATCGCCTCTGATGGTCCAGAACGACTCCTCTTCGATGTGGGTTAAAACCTCGGTCGCGGCCAGACCCTCGATTATCTTCCTTCTGGCGTTCACGAGGTCTTTGCCCATTTTGGCTATCTCTTTTTTCCTGTACCCTTCCAGGCTTTCAAGCGCCGAATCGAGGGAGGCCAGCCGATACCTCAGGGGCTTCCCCTGCTCAGAGATCACCGCTCCTTTCTGCTCCAGTGAGCGCAGGACCTCATAGACCGATGAGCGGGGCACCCTGGATACCCTGGCGATCTGGGAGGCCGAGCCCTCCTCGATTGTATGGAGGGCCACGAAGGTTCTGGCCTCGTAATCCGTGAGCCCGAGCAGCTTCAGTTCTTCGGTTGGCTCCGGGTCCATGCTCCTGGCAATCAGCGAAAATTATTTATATGTTTGCCACTATCACGATTAATATGTTGTTATCACCAATAACAACAAAGTGTAGTTACTGCCCGAACAACAGCAATTCCAAATGGCGCTGATCCGGGAGGACAATCGAATGGCGAACCTGAGAATCACGGAAGAGATCGGCGAGATCGTAAAGAACTACCCCAAGGCGGTCGTGGCGTTGATCCTGCTCATCACGGTCCTGAGCATATTTCCCATGATGAACATGGAAGATGAGTCCAACATGAGCGTTTTCGCGCCTGACGACCCGGTCATCACGGCCGAGGATACCATCGACGCCGATTTCCCCGACCCGGTGTTGAGGGTTTACACCGTGGTGGTGGCAAGGAATGGGAATATTCTCACCAGGGAGTGCCTGCTTGAGCTGCTCGCCATCGGGAATAATATCAGAACCGACCAAAAGGCAAAACAATATCTCATAGACGACCCCAACAGTGTCACGAGCATCGCAGACGCGGTCAATCAAACGCTCTTTTTTGGCTCCGGCGCGACCATCGAGGGAGCAAATACGGCCCAGCTCGACAGCGCAATAGGACAAAACCTTCTAATCCCCGAGCTGGCGGCAATGGTCTCCAAGGACCTTACGACCGGGGAAGACGGCCACAAGGCCAAAGCCGCCATCATCGTGACTCAAATCGTCTATGACCGCTCGGCCACGGACATGGAGCAGGAGGAAGGACAACTTGCAATAAAAGATGCAATCTTGAAAACGGATCGCCGGGAGACGAAAGTGGGGGTTCTGGCGGGTTTCGAGACTGAGATAGAAGAGAGCATGACCGAGGGGGTGACCCTGCTGCCCATCAGCATCGTCCTCATAGCGGTCATACTCTATCTCAGCCTGCGGCGGGTGAGCGATGTTCTCCTGTCGGTGGTGGGGATTCCCATCGTTTTCATCTGGATGTTCGGGATAAGCGCTGCCATCGGTATGAAGATGACGATGATGTCCTTTTTCACCCCGATACTCATCCTGGCTCTGGGGATCGACTATGCCATACATACCCTTCACAGGTATCATGAGGAAAGAAGAAAGGATGCTGCGCCCGGTGAGGCCGCAGGATCGACCATCACCCACGTGGGCGCCGCGATATTCCTGGCCACCGTCACCACCGCTACGGCATTCTTTTCTAACATTCTCTCCTCGATCTCCGCGGTACAGGATTTCGGGATCGTCTTGGGCCTGGGCATCATTTCGGCCTTCGTTGTCATGGGCGTCTTTCTGCCTGCGCTACGCATGATACTGGACGATTGGGGTTTGTTTGCTAAAAAAGAAAACAAAGGGCAAGAGAAAAATGAAGAAAAGAAGAAGAATAAGGGTGAATCCAGCAGACCGGACCGAAAGGCGGATCAAGTAAAAGAACGAGAAGCGATACATCCTTTGTCCCGACTGGTCCTGTCGATCAGCACCAAGCCCATCCCCCTCGCCATTCTCGTGGTTATCCTCACGGCAGCCTCCATCTCGGGTGCCTCCCGGATCGAAACCGAATTCTCACAAAAGGACTTCATGCCCGAGGATTCCGAGTCCATGGCCGCCCTGGAACTGATGGAGAAACACTTCCCGATGAGCGGTATGGAAACAGCTGAGATACTCGTAGAAGGCGAGGTGAGCGACCCGGCGGTGCTGACTGCCCTCGCTGAAACGGTTGAGAACATGAAGAACGACCGGCATGTCTCCCTTATCGGCGGCCAACCGCAGGTGGTCTATATCAGTCCTTATGTAAAAAAGGTCATGGGCAATTCCACGCTTAAAGCACAACTGGGCATAAATGACGAGCACAATGATTCCATCCCCGACTCGAAAGAGGATGTTGTCAAGGTCTATGATTTGCTTTACGAGAACGGGATCGGCGACGCCACGACAACGGACATCCGCCATGTGCTTCACCGGGACCCGGAAGGGAATTACGACAAGACATTGATGTGGATCGATGTCGTCGATGAGGAGAGGATGGAGAACAAAGAGGAGATAAAGGACGAACTGGAAGAGGATACCCTCCCCCTCCGGTTGCTGGAAAGCAGGGGGATAATCGTTTTTACCGCCACCGGCGAGCCCCTAGTGATCTACACGGTGATAACCGCGATGATGGATTCCATGCTTAACTCAATCGCAATAACTCTCGTGGTCTGCTTCATGGTGCTACTGCTGGTGTTCAGGTCGGTAAAATTCGGGGTCATCACCATGATCCCGATCTGTCTTATCGCGATATGGATCCTGGGCACCATGTTCGCCCTGGGCTACAACTTCAATGTGACATCGATCATGATCGTCGCCATAACCATCGGCGTGGGCGTGGATTATTCGATCCACATTACCCAGCGGTACAGGGAGGAGCGAGCCATTGGCAGGAAGCCCGCCGAGGCCATAGAGCATACGCTCCCGGCCACCGGCATGGCCCTGTTCGGCGCCGCCGCCTCCACGGCCCTGGGCTTCTCGGTGCTCGCCTTCGCCTCCATGAAGGTGTTCGCCGCCTTTGGCATACTGACCGCATTCATGGTGGTTTACAGTTTTCTCGCGGCCGTGTTCGTGTTGCCGGTGTTGCTCATGCTGGTTGACCAAAACAGGCTGTGCGACTGCGGCCGGGAGGTGGGAAGGGATTGGACATTCTGCCCTTACTGTGGGATAGGGATCGGGGAAATCAAGGAAGATGAGAGAGCCTTGAACGAGGAGCGGAGTTAGGGTCTCGTTGGACTCTATCCCGGTCAATTCTCAGCCTAAACCCGGCCTATTCCCGGCCTGGTCCGGGTCTCACTCCCGGATGGTGAAACGCCACTTGCAATACCACTCCGACGGGTGGGGATCGGGCGGGCAGCCGATACACTCAGTGCTCAACCGGTCATCGAGGCCCTCGGCAAAGCGAGTGTATTCGATAACGCCCGCCTTCTTGCAGGGGTAATCGGTCAGGCCCCGTCGCTTACGGGCCGTCTGGACCCGACACTCATTCATCTCGAACTCCAGGGTCGTATGGTAGATCCGGTGGCAGCTTTTAATGTTCAGCCGGGCATAGAGGCGTTAATCCAGGGCCCGGTCCAGGCCTTCCATTCCGCTGTGGTCTTCCATATCCAGGAACGAGCGGATCCGGCGAGCCTCGACGAAGGCGAAGCTGTGCCAGGCGGCCTCGTTGCATTCCATGGCGGTCTCGATATCGATCCTGCGCTCCACGGCCTGGAACCAGACCCCGTCCATAGCCAGCCAGATCTTGGCTATATCCACCAGCAGAGCCTCGATGTTCTCGGTCGCAAGGTCAAAGTTCGAAGCCAAAGAACCCTCCCCATCAAGAGCCTCTTTCAGATGAGGGGTTATCCGTTTTTGAACCCTGGGGAATAGGCGCTTCCAGGCTCCGGTCTCTGCCTCCAGGGCCGCCTCCAGACCGAGCCGCTTCTGGGTCTCGGTGAACCAGAGGCTGTGGTGGATGAGGATCAGGCGCAGGTAGAGTTCGGGCAGTTCGGCCAGCTTTTCCTGCGGAAGGTCGAAGAGGGCTTGGGAGGAGGTCATGGCAAGGCTACTGGATTGAGGTGTTTATACAATTTACTGGGGTTGGTTGATAGTTCAGAGTTCAACCGCCGGGCCGTCGCCTCTCGACCTCGCCTTGGTCCAGCACCTTGCCCCTCGCCGCCAATTCTCCTGTTTCGAGGGGCTCGATGGGCTTTACGGGAGTAGGGTGCGTCTCATAGACATTGACCGTCTTTAGTCCGGTGAAATGCCGGGCAACCTCGGCCATCTCGACCGGCGAGATGGGCTCGACGGCGCAGCGGCGAAGCGGGGTGTTGAGCTGCACCTCGTCGGCTTCGAGCTCACGGGCCAGGTCAGCCAGCTCGCCGGCCAGCTCGAGGTTTGCCGCCATGAACATCATCTGGAGGGCCAGCTTCCCATCCATATCGGCCCTGAGCGCCCGGAGGCCCTCCAGCAGGCCCTCAAAGGTCACGCCGGGAGCGGGCCGATTGATCCTAGCGAGGGTCTCACCGTTAGAGGCGTCGAGCTTGGCGACCACGATCTCCAGGCCGGCTGCGACCCGCCCGACCTCCGGATGGCCCAGAAGGGTCGAGTTGGTCAGCAAGGCCAGCGGGAGGTCGGTTTCGGCCCGAATCGAATCCACGATCTCTGCCAGGTTCGCGGCTAGGGTCGGCTCTCCGGTCCCTGAAAGGGTCGCCACCTCGGGTTCGTCGGCATCGAGGGTGGCAAGGGCGGCCCGAAGCTCCCCACCCACCTGCTCGGCCCGGACAAAGACCCGGCGGGCGCAGGTGACGGCGGGCGCGTGCCCGAGCTGACAGTAAGTACAATCGAAAGAGCAGGTCTTGGGGCTGGTGCAGATCGGGTCGAGGCCCAGGGAACGCCCCAGGCGCCCGGAGGCCACCGGCCCGTAGATTAGCTTCATGGGGCCACCGCCCCCTCCGCCCCCTCCGGATCCGGCAGCTCGATCACTCGCCCGACGCCGCAGGCCTGGCCAGGGTAGCGTCGCCTGATCCGGTAGCCGTGTTGGGTGCAGTGGCAGGGCACGACCGGGTCCAGGCCCTCCAGGGCCTTGAACTGATCGAAGCCGTGGAAGCCGCCGATAACCCCTCGAAGGGGACCCTGCCGCCGGGCGGCCCGGATGATCGTCGCCAGGCCGGGGTGAGCGCAGCCGGTGACCAGCAGGTTCCCGCCCATTGTCGGGACGAGCAGGGACTGCTCCTTGATATTGACACCCAGCTCGCCGGTCGTCAGGATGCCGCCGATCAGGGCTGTGGGCTTTTCGACCTCCACCAGCTTGGCCCGGGCGCGGACCTCGGCCTTGATCCGCTTGGAGAATGAGCCCGGTAGGTAGACCGTGATCCCGGGGACGGAGCGCAGCAGCGCGGGCAGCCCCCCGAGGTGGTCCCAGTGGTCGTGGGAGACGGCCACCGCCATGATGGACCCGGGTTGAATATCGAGATGTTCAAGATTGTGTAACAACTGGCCCCCATCCCAACCCGTATCGAAGAGAAGCCGGGCCCCCCCGGCCTCGATCAGACAGGCAAAGCCCCAGCCGGAGGCCAGCTCGGGTCTGGTCGTCTCATTGTCGTAAACCACCGTCAGCTTCGGGGACATGCTATTCCTCCGTTTGTGCGGCACGGAGTCCGAAACGGCCTTCCAAGTAATACGCCGAATAGATGGCGCCCAGGGGGTTGTGGGTCAGCACGCGGTCCTTGACCGCCAGGGTGGTCACCGGCGCTTTCGAGTGTTTGGTAAAGAGCGTGTCGTGGCCGATACAAAGCCCCAGGATGATGTTCAGGTCGGTTTCAGCCTCGTTGAAGATAATGGCCTGGCCGATGGGGTTGCATATGGCCTCGATCTCCCTTTCCGGGTGGAGCCGTTCGAGGTCGAGCTTGGATTTGTCGATGCCGGCCAGCTTACAGCAGGTAGAGATCACCTCGAAATCCCGACTCAGGATGCGGGAGATTGTTCGCGCCTCATCGGCCAGGCCCCAGCAGAAGGCCAGGCCCAGCTTGGTAAAGCCCATGCCCTTGGCGTAGAGGATGAGCTCCTCCAGGCGGGTGGCTTTCATGTAGTATTTCGACTCGATGCTCGTCGAGACCCGCATGGACATCAAGTCGTCGCCTTCATAGAGCTCCTCGGAGCGCTCCTTGATCGATGTGCAGTTTCGCCCGAAATAACACTGTTTATCGTCGCATTCGGCGCACTTCACTTGTAGTCACTCCAAAAGCTCATCAGGAGTGTTCATCACCTTTTCAGGCGCCTCTAGGGCCGTGTTCAGGGTCATGACCGCCAACGTTGCACAGTGGCGATACTCGGGCGGGAGGCCTCCCAGCATCCGGTTCAGGTCTTCGTCGGTGACGGCCTTTGCCTTTTCGATTAGCAGACCCTCCACCAGCCGGGTCAGGCGGCTGCCGCAGGCGATGGTGGCCCCGCAGCCGTTGGTCCAGAAATTAGCCGTTTGGATCCGATCATCCTGTAACGACAGGTAAAACTCCATGGTGTCCCCGCAAGAGCCATGAACCCGGCCCGTCCGATTAGGATTTTCCATTCGTCCCTGGTGGTAGGGGTCCCGATGTTCGGCTAACACCTCAGGGGAGAAGTCCTGCTCTTCCTCATATTCGATCTTTTCCTGCATCTTAGCCAGCCAACGATCGAGATCGCTCTCACTACCTTCGTCCCCGACCACGACCCATGCCTCCCATTCCGCTTCCGCCTCGCCCCATACCCCTACCCTGACCCGCACCTTTTCCCATCCCGAAATGAGCAGGTCCGGTAGGGCCGGCCGTGGGTTGCAGGTCTCCTTTCCGGTAGCGCATTAGAGCCTCGCCTACGGTGCCGGTTGCACCAGGGACAATCTTGATCCCCGCCGCGCTCAGGGTCTGATAGGCTTTAGGACCTACCTGTCCGGTAAGGACCACCTCCGCTCCACTCCCAGCTACGGCCTGGGCGGCCTGGATGCCGGCACCGCTACTCATGGAAGCGGCTTGATTTTCAAGATAGGATACAGCCTCGGTCTCCTCGTTGAAGAGCACATAGCCGGGACACCTACCGAAACGGGGGTCAACAGGGCTTTGCATGCCCTCTTTGGTGGCCGATATGGCAATGATCATTTTAATGACTCCTATAGATAGATTGAGATTGAGGGCAGAATATTATTTCTGTCCTGATAGATTAATCGGCGCTTATGTTACAAAATATAAAAAGAAATGGCGCATGTGGTAATTATTACATAAACTGAGAGGAGAGCATATATAAAGAAACCAAAGAGGTTGTTCAAGTTCAAACCAATTCCAGGGATGTATCTTGACTCCAACGAGGTTCCATGGAGCTATCTTTTGACCCAATGCAACGAGTAATCAAACAAACCCATTGGAATCGTCAGTTCCTCCCAGACGTTCCTCCTATTACCATACCTCCACCGGTCATACTCCTTTGACCCCACATCGCACTCCTCGCTTCGTTCGTTTCGCTTGTGAGGTCACTGACAGTTCTCCAGTATAGTATGGACTTTTGGAAAAAACAGACAATCCAAAAATTAAAGAAGGGTTCGAAGTTGGACTGACAGGGAGCCCATGTCAGGGACCATAGATGAACGAGCAGGGCCCGCATTGTCGGACCAAGACCGAATGGATGAGTCCTTCTTCACCCTCGACGATTTCGACCTCGGTGGCCGTACCGTCATGCTCAGGGTCGACCTGAACAGTTCGGTGGACCCCGAGACCGGGCGCATCCTGAACGACACCCGTCTGCGCCGTCATGCCTCGACGGTGACCGAGCTGGCCGCCAATGGCGCCAAGGTTGTGCTTCTCGCTCACCAGTCAAGGCCCGGGAACCTCGATTTCACGACCCTGGCCCGCCATGCCCAGCACATGGGAGGCCTGATCGGGCAACATGTACGCTATGTGGACGACCTGTTCGGTAAACGGGCCCGGGAGGCGGTGCGGGGCCTTGGTCGAGGTAGCGTGCTGATGCTGGAGAATGTCCGGTTCAGCTCCGAGGAAGTGGTCATGAAGAAGTACAATGGCGCTGATTTCAGGCCCCAGGCGGCGACCCATCTGGTCCGCACCATGGCACCCCTGGCCGACGTCTTTGTCAACGATGCCTTTGCCGCCGCCCACCGTTGCCAGCCCTCGCTTACCGGTTTCGCTGAGGTCCTGCCTTCCATCGCCGGCAGGGTCATGGGCCGTGAGTTCTCCATCATGGGCAAGGCCATCAGCGGTTCGGTCGCGCCCAGGATCGCGGTCCTGGGGGGTGCCAAGGCCGATGACAGCGTGGCCATGGCCGGCCACTTTCTGGAGCAAGGGATGGACAAGGTCCTCACCGGAGGGGTCGTGGCCAGCCTGTTCCTGCTGGCTCGGGGCATCAAGCTCGGTGGCCCCAGCCTCGGCTTCATCAAAGAGAAGATCCCCAATTCCAAAAAGGTCATCGAACAGGCCGGGAAGCTGTTGAAGAAGTATGGCCCGGAACGGATCCTGACCCCGGTGGACGTGGCGCTGAACGACAAGGGTCAACGCAAGGGCGTGCCGTTGGACGAGCTGCCCTCCGAGAAGCCCATCTGGGATATCGGTCTGGAGACCATCGTCATCTATACCTCCGAACTGGCCATGGCCGGCACCATCATCTGCAACGGCCCCATGGGGGTCTTCGAACATCTGCCCTTCGCGGACGGGACCCGGGAGATCTTCAGGGCCATAGGCAACTCAAAGGCCTTCAGCGTCGTGGGCGGCGGGGAGACCTCCACGGCCTTCGAAAGGCTGGGCCTGGTCGAGACCGTGAACCATCTCTCCACTGGCGGCGGAGCCTGCATCACCTTCCTGGCAGGCAAGGCCATGCCGGTGAAACTGGCCCTGGAACGCTCCAAAAAGCTTTTTGAAGTGGGTCATTACCAGACCGAACTGCGCCGACTGCAAAGGTAGAACGACCTTGCGAGTGCGGGGTAGTTCCCGGCTCCCATAGCCCACCATGGCCTGCCTGGCTTGCCATAGCCCGCCATTGCCTGCCATGGATGGCAAGCTTGAGCCTGGAGCGTACATTGAGCCACCGTAGCTTAGCCCGGTTGAGCGGCTGATTCGTAATCAGCAGGTCGAGGGTTCGAATCCCTCCGGTGGC
>CAYSUX010000005.1:30187-33064 GCA_964434315.1 uncultured archaeon | reverse complement strand
GTCGAGATATTGATCGACGAGACCTGTACCGACTGCAAGCTCTGTGTCAGGGTCTGCCCGGTGGGAGCGCTCCACTATACATGAGCCAAAGCGAGCCTGTGGGGCTTGGGGCTTGGACCTCGGGACCTGGGCCTCAAAACCTGGCAGCGCTAAACACGCTTGACCCTGGGCAAGACCTGGAATGTTCGGGCGGTGAGGCCGTATGACCACCAAACAGTACGATATGGTGGTGGTGGGCGGCGGGCCTGCCGGAACCAACGCTGCCAGGGCGGCGGCCGAGAAGGGCGCCAGGGTCCTGGTCATCGAAAAGCGTCAGGAGATCGGCACCCCGGTCCGCTGTGGTGAGGGGATGCCCCGCTCCTTTCTCAAGTTCATCAAGATCGAAGCCCAGGATGAGTGGATCGCCAATCGCATCAGGGGAGCTCGCCTGATATCCCCTAGCGGCCATATGATGTACATCGACGAGAAGCTGGCCGAATCCAAGAGCGGCTATGTCATCGAGCGGGACCTGTTCGACAAGTACATGGCCCGCAGGGCGGTGGAAGCCGGAGCGGACCTGATGGTCAAGACCTCGGCGCTGGGTGTCATCCAGGAGGCCGGCGTGGTCAAGGGCATAATCGCCAAACACATGGGCGAGACCTTCAGAGTAGAGGCGCCCATCACCGTCGGGGCCGATGGCTTCGAATCCCAGGTGGGGCGCTGGGCCGGCATCGATACCAGGCTCGACCCCAAGGATATCTCATCCTGCCTGCAATACCGGATGATCGGCATCGACTGCAATCCCGATTACAACGACTTCTCGGCCGGTTCCATGGCTCCCGGCGGTTACCTTTGGGTCTTCCCCAAGGGTCCTCACGAGGCCAATATCGGCATGGGCATCTCCCTGGCCTCCCTTCAGAAGCAAGGGGGCCGGACGACCCGGGACCATCTGGACGCCTATATCCGTTCCCGACCCGAGTATGCCAAGGGCCAGGTCGTGTCGATGGTCGCCGGCGGGGTCTCCCTGGGTATGCCCCCGGACCAGACCGTGACCGACGGCCTCATGCTGGTGGGCGACGCCGCCAGGCTCATCGACCCCATGAACGGAGCCGGCCTGCCCCCGGCCTGTGTGACAGGGAAGTACGCCGGTGAGATCGGCGTCGAGGCCATAACGGCGGGTGACACCTCGGCCGGGTTCCTGCAACGCTACGAGCAGGCCTGGCGCGACGATTTCGAGGACATGTTCTTTCGCAACTACATCGCCAAGGAGAAGTTGGTGAGCCTGTCCGATGAGATGCTGGACATGATAATCGAGTCCATCAAGGATGAGAAGCTGGAAGAGCTGACGGTCCTGCAGGTGCTCAAGGCCATCGAGCGCAAGCACCCCGAGATCGTTGACGAACTGGCTGATCTGCTCTGACCGGGAGGAGTGATGGGTCGGCGCAGGGTACTGGGAGCGGGATTATCGGGTCTGACCGCGGCCATCAACCTGAACCTGGCCGGTGAGGAGGTGGTGGTCCACGAGTCCCGGAACGCCCCAGGCGAACATATGTATCGCAACCATCAGGTCCTGGTCCGTACCAGGGCCGATGTCAAGGGTTACCTGGAAAGGTTCAATCTCAAATCCGATTTCTCCTACAAGTACTTCACCAAGGCCCTATGCCTCACCAACACCCGTGACATCCGGGTGGACATCAAGGAGCCCCTGCCCTTTGTGCAACGGGGCAACCATCCCGAGTCCATGGAGATGGGACTGGCCCGCCAGGCCGAGGCCGAAGGGGTGAATATCGAGTATCGTTCCCGGGTCAAACCGGGTCCCGGTGACATCGTCTCCACCGGCCATTACCGGGCCGACATGGCCGCCTTCGGCGCCTACTTCGAGAACGACAGCCATCCGCGTGACGAGTTCACCTACATGCATGACGATCGATTCTCGCCCAGGGGCTGGTATCTGTACATCGTACCCATCGGCAAGGATCAGATAAAGATCGTCAACTGCGCCAGCCAACCCTACCTGAGGGAGGTCAAACCCCGACTGTTCAAGGCCATCGAGCAACGCAAGGCCCTGGCCGATATCATCGACGGAGCCAAACCCCTGGTGACCTTCGGCGGCATCGGCGGCGTCGAATACCCGGACACGGCGGTCAAGGACGGGGCGCTGTACACCGGCGAGGCGGCCGGCTTGCAGGACCCCTGGAGGGGTTTTGGTATGAACTACGCGCTGGAGAGCGGCCATCTGGCGGCCAGGGCCCTGACCGAGGACCTGGATTACGATACGCTCTGGAAAAAACATTTCAAGCAGATCATTCGATGGGATATTGCCCGCCGGGGTCTCTTCTGGTTCTTTGGCAACCGGGCCTTCGAGCATGTGTTGAGGCATACGCGGACCGGGGATACCATAGATTTCAATGACATCAACCCCCATGGCTTTCAAGCCGAGATGCTCTATGCCCTGTTCTACCGTATCGAGCTGCTGAAGAGATGGGCCAAGGGATACTGGTGACGGAAGGATCTACATGACCTGGGACCTGAATGATGCGCGCGCCTGGATGAACCGGACCATGGCCTATGCCCTGGCCATCCTCTCGGCGGCGATATCGCTCCTGCTCTATCTGGAACTCATCGGCCAGAAGCTCTCGGGCGCCCTGATACCCCAATCCATCAGCACCCCCTGCAGCCTCTTCTTCCTGGCGCTGGCCCTGATATTCGCCGCCTTCGGCCTTGCCGAGCAGCCTCTCGCGCCTCCCGACCATGGCATCCACCTGGACGAGGGTGAGAAGGACGAGTAGACCGAGTAGACCAAGTATTGATCTGGTAGAGTGGGCCAGATTGATCGAGTGGATTGAGGAGGCAAAATGGACCAAGGACCAAGGATACCGATTAGGCCGAGTGGATCGA
>CAYSUX010000005.1:0-30087 GCA_964434315.1 uncultured archaeon | reverse complement strand
GTAAGCCGAGTGGATCGAGTAAGCCGAGTGGATCGAGTAAGCCGAGTGGATCGAGTAAGCCGAGTGGATCGAGGAGGCCTAGTTGGCTGATAGGGCTGAGCTAGCTGAGTCGTTATCCAAGGGGTCAGGGAAACCAAAACCACAAGTAGCCTACGATTCAGTACCGCGCCAGATGGTGAAACCGGCAACCCGCTGCTCCCGCTGCAACAACCCCCCTGTAACCTATCTGCGCTATTCCGGGGAACACTACTGTCGGCACCATTTCATCAATTTCGTCAACGTGCGGGTCCAGCGGCAGTGGCGCAAGCAGGCCCGCTTCCAACGGGGTGATCGTCTGGCGGTGGCAATCTCGGGGGGCAAGGATTCCTCGGTGGCCCTGGCGGTGACCGTACCCCTGGCCGAGAGGATAGGCCTGGAATTGGTGGCCCTGACCGTGGACGAGGGCATCGAGGGTTACCGACCTCCTTCCATCGAGAGTTCGGCCCAACTCTGCCGGCAAATGGGGATCGAGCACAAGGTCTACTCCTTCGAGGAACTGGTCGGCGAGCCCCTGGACCTGGTGGTGAATCCCCCGGGCGGGCAGCGACGCCCCCGTCAGCCCTGCTCCTACTGCGGGGTCTTTCGCCGCCGGACCCTGAACCTGGCGGCCAAGGAGCTGGGGGCAACCTGGGTGGTGATGGGCCACAACCTGGACGACATCGCCCAGGTCATCCTGATGAACATCTGCCGGGGCAACGTGTCCAAGCTGGGCCGGCTGGCTCCCCACGCCTCCCCCCAGCCCGGTCTCATACCCCGCCTCCTGCCCCTGCGCACGATACCGGAGAAGGAGGTCTACCTCTACGCCATGCTGGAGCAGCTGCCCTACCACGACGCGGTGTGCCCCTACTACCACGGCGCCCAGCGCAACCTCTACCGGGAGGTGCTCTTCAAGCTGGAGGCCGACACCCCCGGCACCCGTCATTCGCTGTTACGCTCCCTGGACCAGCTTCGCCCCCTGTTGCGGGACGTCACCCCCAGAGGCTCGGTCCATCCCTGCCCCTACTGCGGTGAGCCAATGTCCGCGGCCTCGAAGATGTGCAAACATTGCCAACTCAAAGAGGAGATCGGGATCGATATCCACGAGATGGATGTGGACGATGGGGCAGAGGCGCTCTGACTGAATCGTTATCCCAGGCGACCCGGCGGCTGCCGCAGGCGTGGGGTCCCGGCTACGGCATAGCAGCGGGCGGACCTCCTGGACCATGTGTAGCAGGAGGTCGCCATCCTCGACCAATCATTGCCATGCCAATCCAGACTGATTGTTCAATCCATTCCCCCCTCAGAGCTCACAAGAAGATTTTACGTCGAGAAAATACACATCATTCATCCACTTGAATTAGCCAGACTGATTTTCCCCATCCAGAAACAACAAATTGGTCATAGATACCTACAACAATTTGATAATTTATTTGGGATAGATTTATGGAAATATTAAGTTGGGAGTAGGGGCCACCTCTCGACCTTCCTTCAAACTCTTCTCCTATCATAGCTAAATAAAGAAATCCATTTTCATACAACCTCGCTTCAATATTCAACTTTCCAGTGTCATTTGCTATAACAGAATATGTTGGTTGATAAAATATTTCCAATGAGTTGTAATCCTTACTTACATTTACCATACTAGGAAACCTCTGATAATTATCTTCATTTATCGCGATGCTATATTCGGGAATTGTGAAATTCAATTGAGTGATTGTTATGGTTTCACTAACTTCAAAATTCTTATCCATATTATCATAACCTAAATTTAACCAGGAATGTATCTTATATTTACCGGGTTTAACTAAATCACCATAATATGGGCCTTCACATCCTCCAGCACTATATTTAAAAAGATTCCATTCATGATGAAAAACCTTTTCTTCACCAGGTTTTAAGGTTAAATATGAACGAATATCGCCGGATATGGCATTTGTTGTAGGTGTGAAAACCTTATCATTTTCGATGGTCGATACAATTTCCAGTTCATATTTGTCCCCCCCATAGCCATTAAATTGAACCATTTTACTAATTCAACCTTCGTTACGAATAATTAAATCGATATTAATAGTATCACCGTATTGATATTCCTGTTTATCGGTCATGATTCGATAAGAAATATTAGTTTTTGTGAAAGGGAAGAATCCAATTAAATACATCATCGAAAGTAACAGTGTGATTAAAACAATAAAAACCATGATACGCCGGGGTTTGGAATTACGAGAAAAAGGTTCAAAGAAAGATCTTTGTCTTAACTTTGATGCAACTTGTCTTTCCACCTCCTTGTGATGAATTGAAGGAATCAACCACTCACCTCAAATCCCATATCTGCTACCACCGGTCAATGCCTCTATCGCCCCGTGCCACACGCAGGTATATTCATACTGCCTGTCTGCTCCGCCCATCGCTGCTCCAGGGCCTCCCAGGCCCATACTGACATGGAATTGCTCGCCTAAGGCTCTTTCGGTCCCGGTCCCAACCTCTACACCTTCGACAGCCCCCGACACCTCTTTGCTGGACGAATCCAAGCTGTTACAAAACCCTGCCTTTCATTAACTACGTCACCCCGTCTATCGTCGAGAGATTATTGTGATTGTGTGACGGTTCGATTTTTGCAACGCATTCTTGCTATTGCCCTTTCTTGAACAGCAAATCCCACAGCCTAGGGGGCTAATCGTACTCGGTGCGTCTATACCGCCATGCGCCTTGCCATGCGATATTACTGCTTGGTCGAGCAATAGGGGCAGATCTTCCAGTCCACGTCGATACCCTTGTTGCATTTGACGCAGGCCGTCACCTCTCGCTCCTTGGCCTCTTCAGGCGGCTCGGGCTCTTCGGGCGGCTCCGGCGGCTCTGTCCCGGCTACGGGCTCAAGCTCAGGTTCGGGTGGCCTGGGCGGTTCGGGCGCTTTCTTTGCCAGTGATTCGGGCGGAACCTCCAGCTCGGCTTCCGAGGGACCCTTGGGCGGCTCCACCGGTGTCGGGGCGGCGGGCGGCGCTCCGTCAGGCATGGGTGGGGCTTCGGGTAATGGCTCGTCCGGTAGTGGCCTGTCAGGCAGGGGGGGCGCTTCGGGCAATGGCTCAAAGGGCGGCCCGGCCCTGTCGGGCTCCGGCATGGCGGGCTGGTCGTCCCAGCCCTTTCCCGGCACTTCGGCCGGGGTGTCGCCCCAACCCTTGCCTGGCTCACCAACGGGAGTGTCACCCCATCCGGCGGGCTTTGGCTTCCCGGGTTCCTGGCCTACCGGGGCTTTGGGCAGCCCATCCGGCTCATCCGAGTCGTCGTCGAAGAACCCGCTTCCCTTGCGTACCGGCTGGAGCAGGGTGGGCATGGCCGCGATACCGGCGATGCCGACCAGCGGCAGGATCGCCGTGGGAAGGAGGTCGAGCTGCCAGCCATAGAAGAGGACCACCAGGGTCACGACCAGTCCGATGGATAACCCCTTCTTCCAGCGGTAGATCGAGCGACCCTCGGAATGCTTCAGGGGGATGGCCACCGAGAAGGCGGTCATCAACACCACGGTCAGGCCGATCTCGGCCATGAACCGGGCCACCTCGACGAACTGCCAGATGAACCAGAAGGGCAGGATCAGGATCAATGTACCCATTATCCGCGATATGGCTATCCTGGCCTCTCTCACCTTGTTGCCCACCTTCTTCTCGTGCAATGACTGGGCAGGATATCCGAAGGGCATGCCGAACAGGGCTGTCGAAACGCCCAGGGCCGCCGCTCCGGGAGCCTGGAGCCTGAATACCGACTTGACCCCCTGGGCCTCGGCCGATAGCCGGTCCACCCAGGAGCGAAACAGGATGACGATGGCCATCACCAGGCCCAGGAAGAGCACCATCTGACCCAGGTCGGCCAGGAATCCAGAGAAATCGGACAGGATGACCGTGTTGAACTGACCCAGGTTGGCGCCAACGTTCAGGGTGGGCCGGGCCAGGCTGGCATAGGCATATGCCAGGACCATCCCCAACAACGCCACCACGACGCTGAAGGCGCCCATGGCGGGGCCTCCCTTCAGCTTCTTGCGTCTGCGGGTCTTGGAATCGACACCATCGGCCTGGAGCGTACCGGTGCCGCCACCGCCGCCTCCGGCCCCGGCGGCACCGCCCAGCGCCGCGCCCGCCGCTCCGCCGGCGACCACACCGACGGCGGCTCCGGCCACCGCCGGCGCCGGGTCGATGCGGGCATGCTCGACCATGATGATCCGTTCGGAATAGGTGATGACATTGCCCGATTCGTCCAGGGCCTCCACCCGCAGGGTGTAGCGGCCGTTGGGCAGTTCATCGGTGTACAGAGTCCCCTCCAGAGGGAAGAGGTAGTAGGCCGCGAAGTAGCCGTAATCCTGCATGTTCTTGAAAGACTCTGAGATATTGGCGTAAAAGAGAACATCTCCGTGGAGTTCGTCTGAGCTTGAACCGTTCTTGGCGGTGTCGAAGAGGGTCCTGGTATCCAGGGCCGACGACTGCAGCAGCAACCTGACCCTGGTGGCGTTGTACAGCTTCTCCTCACCCTCCATGGCCATGTAGATGAAGACCGGGGTCTTGCCCTCGGCCTTCTCGCCATCCTCCTCGGGGTGGGAGAAGGCCAGCCACTCGGTCTTGGAGCTGGAATCGCCGATGAATAGTTCCTGGGATGTGTCGTAGGACCCGAGCCCCTCGTTGTCCATCACCGACAGTATTATCCAGTGGTAGCCAGGGGTCAGGTTGGACCTGCTGAACTCCTGCATGTCCGAGAGATGATCATCAACATCGGAGTACCAGCTGTACTCCACGACACTGCCATCGGGGTCGTTGCCCCCACCCATGAAGTGAACAGCCGCTCCGGGCTTGGCCGGGTTCGGGCTTATGGAGACTATGGAAGCCGTGGGCCGCTCGTTGGTCGAGGGGGCCGTGATCACCAGACTGTCGGTGTCCACCTCGGACCAGTCCCCATCATCATCCTGGACCGAGAAGGAGATGGTATGGGTTCCCACAGGCAGGCTGGAGGTGCCAAAGGATTTCATCTCGGAGATGGGCCCGCCAGCCACCAGATCGGATCCCCATCGGTAGGCTACGATGGTACCATCGGAGTCCTCTCCCGAGCCCGAGAAGGATACACTGACCCCCTGGTCGGCCGAGCCGGGTGAGATGTATTCGATGGTGGCCGTCGGTGGATAGTTGGCATCCCGACGCCAGACATCGTAGGTATCGCCCCGGCTATCCTGCCAGACGAATCCTTGCTGGTTCACCATCAAGCCGGTCTGGTTCGATTCGCCCCGGGAGGGTGAGACGATGGGTTGGATGATCTCCTCGATGATATCGTACAGGAAACCATGGGTGCTGGACTCATATTTCGCGTAATCGTGCCATGACCTGGTCCAGGCCAGAATGTCGTCATACAGGGATAGATCATAGGGATACTCGTAGATATCCCCCACCGAGCCGGCGTACTGGACGATCTCGAAGAACAAGGCGCCGTCGAGGCTCATCAGGAAGACCGCGGAGTCGTTGGCCCAGGCCAGCCAGTCGTTGTGGATGACCAGATACATGAAATACTGGTCCTGGCGTAGTTCGTTGGGTGAGCCCCTGCCACCCAGCTCCAGATGCCAAAGTGTTTCGTTAAAACCGGTAATGTTGGCAAAGACAAGGTTGGGATGATCGACATTGAAGGTCGTTATGCGAGTATCGACCTCGATGATTAGTTTCAGCTCTTCGGTCAGAAGGTCCAATTCCCATATCTCGTGTTTGAGGGTCTGGCCGTTCTGGACCCTGTAGTAGAGACGATCATCGGAGATGTGGAACTGGGTCGGGGCGGTGTAGTTCAGGGGATTGGTGGATACATTGGTCGCCAGGTTGTGCACATAGAGTATGCCGCCCCCGGTGGCTCTCTGGGATTCCCAGGCCACCCAGGGGCTCTCGATGGCCACATGGCGATAGGTGGTGACATTCGATGCCAGCAACCGATCGCCCGCTGCCTGGTTCGACAGTTCCCGGGCCCATAGACGATAGGCCGGGGCATTGCCCAGGCCGTATCCGTTGTCATCCTCCCAGACCATCCAATCTCCCGAAAGCTGGGGCGAGGTCTCGTTGAGTTGGCTGGTATCGACCACGATCTCTTCGGTGGTCAGGGGGATGGCTTCCCCGTTGTTGACAAACAGCAGTATGCCGGCAAACAGCATTATCAGGGTCCAGAGGACAGGGTTGAAGGAGCGTCGCATGGGTTCCACCTAATTGGCGAGCCGTTGGGGACGACTCAAAAAGCTATCAGGTAAATATCTTGTGGTCGTTGGTTGGTCGTTGAGACTTTGCACAAGACGGTCGTTAGCATGGTAAGCAACGGACCGGGCCGGTCAGAACGGCGGCACCTCGATCTCAGGGTCATTCCCTTGTCGATGGTCGAAACTCCTCGTTGGAAGGTTCACATCCGACCTCGGATTCGTCATCCCGCGACGCGTGACCGTTCATTCACTCTTTGGAATCCTTGTCGAGTATGAGCCTGGCAGGCACCGGTAGCTTGGGTGTGGCTTCAGCGATATCATCAGGGCGCTCCCCGGTCGATCCCGGGTCCAGTTCTTTGTCTTTGTCTTCCTCTTCCGCCTGCTCCTTCTTTGAGAGCTCATCATCGGCCGTCTCATCGATAGCAGCCTCGCTTCCTCCATCCCCGACCCATCCATCCCCGGTCCATCCATCCCCGGTCCATCCATCCCCGGTCCATCCATCCCCGGTCTCATCCGGGAGGTAATCGGCGGTTCTCCTCTTCTCACCGGTAGTTCCCCTCTTCTCATCGACGGTTCTCTTTTTATCATCGGCGATTCCCATCTCGGCAAGGCCGCAACCGGGGCAGACCGGAGCATCTCTGTTCGGGGGTAGGAAGAAGAGACCGCAATCGGGGCAGGCCAATTCGCCCGAGGTGCCCCTGGGACGCCGGAATACCAAGTGATCTTCCATGACCGTCACGCCTGCCTGCCCCACCGGCTCCACCACCGATACACCTGATGCCTGGGGCGGGGCCTTCAAGATACCTGACCCGGTGACGGTATCGTTCTCCTTGCGCTTGAACATCATGTAACCGATCCCACCAACAACCACAATACAGAGCAGGAGGAGCAGGAAGACCATGGGGCTGGTACCTTTGTCATCGTCATCGCTGCTTTCAACGGCTGCCTGTTCGTTGACCTTCTCGACCTGGTTCGGCTCTGATTCCAGGCCGGCCCTGTCGATGGCCACGATCCTGAACTCGTATGTGGTGTTTGCCAATAGACCCTCGGCGACCGCCGTTACCAGCTCCTGACTGAGGGGCGCGACCATTGTCAGGGTCTCGGTCCATTCTTCATCGGGTAAGGCTCTCCACTCCAGACGATAGGAGGCCACATCCACGCTGGTGGAGGCCAGCCATGTGAACTCGACGGTCCCGTTCCCGGGGTCGTACAGTTCCTTGATGAAGCTACCCGGCGCGAGGGGTGCCTTGGTATCGATGACGGTCCCGGTGTCATAGGCGCTGTAGGTGACCCGGAGGGTGACATTCTGCCCGGGAATATGACCCGAGGTGCCACCCTTGCCGAAATGGATGGTCCCGGTAACATAGTCCAGGTGGTATCCGTTGGGTGTGTTGGCCGGTATCTCGGGGTTGAGAGACTCTATCAGCTTGTTCTTGAAATTGCCCTCCCCGTCGTCCACATCGATGACCACCTTGCTATAGGCCATCGAATGGGCCGGCAGGGGTAGTTTACCCAGTTGGAATGTCTGACCCGGGCTGCCGTTACCAATGTAATACTCGATGATCTCATCCTTGTTCTCCCGGTTCCCGTACCGGTCGGTCGACACCAGGCGAAAGAGGTATTCTTGCCCGTTGTTCAGCTCCTGGAACCGTATCTGTTCGGGCAGGGGTATCGTTCCACCGATATGGGTTCCAACCGGGAGCCAGGTGTACTCCTTCGGGGGTAAGCCCACCGGAAAACTGGCGTAATAGACCTCCAGCAGGCCGATCTCGGATACATTCTCGTACGAGACGTCGAGGGTCAGGTCGTTGTCGGTGTAGTACTGTGGCAAGGCGGCCAGGCCGGTGGTGGGTGGTGTCCGATCGATGGTGACCTGAACGTCCCAGCTACCCTTGTCCTCGACCCAGCCGGCCTGATCGGTGGCGACGGACCTGAACTGGTAGATGTGACCGTCCAGGGTCTCGTAATCGCTGTTCTGGATCAGTGTGTCATTCAGACCATCGAGGGATTGCCAGGCTCCGAAGGAGCCTTCGTTGGACCGGTTTCGCATCTCGATGGCATAATGATAGCTGAAAATGGGTTCGGTCAGGTTGGTGGGCTCCCAGGCCAGCCTTATCTCCGTGATATTGAGCACACCCTTGTGAACATCGATACCGAAACCGGGATGGTCCAGGTAGAGCTGTGACCGGGGCGGATCCAGGTCCACCTGGAAGTGGGTGTCCCACAGGGGTCGCTTGTCCATCTCCAGGTTGCCCTGGGCGTCCTGACCCAGACAGTAGAATGAATAGGTCCATCCATGCCGGACCTCGAAGGATGCCGAGGTGGTCTGGTAGGAGAAGGTCTTCCATACGCTCCAGTCCGATCTGGTACCGTTGAGGTCCTCGGTCTGGTAGTGGATCTGGAAATAGGCGGTATCCTCGGTGTCCTCGATGATCTCCCATTCCAGGGTGAGATTGGACTCCCGGACCCACTGGCCCACCGGCACCATCCGGGTCTCGGGAGGATAATGGTCATCGAAGGAGGGGGTCAGGTTCAGCACATAGTGATCATAGAGCCAACCCCCTTCCTCCAGCGTCACGTTGACCGAGAGGTTCAGGTAGTCCCAGAAGCGCAGGTCCGAGGCCGCGGTGACCTCGAACTCCACCTGGACCGCGTTACCCTCGTTCATTTCCAGGTCATTGGTGGTCAGTACCGTGTTCCAATCCCCGCTCTGCGCGATGACCTCCAGGCTGACAATGACGATCTCGTCGATATCACCCAGGTTGGTGACCATGAAGCTGTAGGTCTCGGTGGTACCGTTCAACTGGGTCGTGTTCTCGAAATCGGGGTCCAGCTCGAAACCGCGCACCGGGGGTATGGCGGTCAGGTTCAACAGATAGGTCTGATCGAGATCGGGGCGATCTTTGATAAAGAGGGTGACCGACAGGTTGAGATGGTCGCCTTCCTGAAGCCCCATGGCTCCGAAGACCTCCAGGTTGAACTGGTCGATCTCGTCCTCTTGCAGGGTCATTTGAACCGGTGCCAGCCCCACCGTCCAGTTACCGCTTTGATCCACGATCTGATATTCGGCCCGGATGGTGGCGTTGAGATTACCGGTATTGGTGATCTCAATGGGATAATATACGGTGGCGCCTCCCAAGTGTTCTGCGTTACCATAATAACTGGTCAGTTCGAAATCATAATGAGGAGGGTCGGCCCACAGGAACAGGTGATAGGTATGATTGACCCAGGAAGCCTCCCGGGAATGGAATCCGAGCGACAGGTTGAGATGATCCTCCAGGGTCAGGTTCTCATTGGCAAAGACCTCCAGGGAGATCTTTCCGCCGGTACTGGAGTTGAGTGATATATTGGGAGCCGAGAGGTTGACCTGCCAATCCCCCTGTTGTTCGACTATCTCCAGTTCGATATCGATGATCTCGTCGAAATGACCGTAGTTGAACAGATCGATAAAGTAGATGATACTCTCGTTGGTCGGATGCTCGAACTCACCGGTATAACTGTCCAGGTCGAAATCGTGAGTGGGCAGGATCTCCACAACCACCTCCTGGGTGTTGTTGCTGTGATAGGCCACATCGAACTCGGCATCGAAGAAGTTGGCTCGCCCGGTATCAAAGGCGCGGATCGCTATCACATTCTCCCCCATTGACAGTAACCCCGGATCCAACATTGCCAGGCCAGAAGGTTTCTCACCGGTGATGTAATCCCAGTGGGAAGCTCCCCGGGAGCCATCGTTATCGTTTCCCTGAAGATCATCGACCACAAGCACTCCATTGACATAGGCTCTGGCCCCATCGGCCACCGCCAGCTTGAGCACTGCTTCCTTGACCGGTCGGATAAGATCGAACCTTAGCCTGAAGACCGCCTCGTCATCCGAACTCCATCCGTTGCTGCCCCATTCCGTGGCCTCATCTTCGAAGTTAGAGCCCGCTCCAAAGGGAGCGGGAGCCTCGCTCCATCCCGAGTCATCATAGTCGGGCTCCTCCCAACCCGAAGGGGGGTTGTCGGTATCGAGCCATCGCCAGTTGGAATGGGAAGGTACCAGAGTATCGAATCCACCGGATTGGAACTGTGAGTTGGCCGCGACGATGAAGGAGTAGTTGCCGACCGGAGCCCCGCGCCTGGGTTGGATGGTGAGGGTTGCGTTCAGCCTCTCCTTTGGCTCCATGGCCATCAGTTGTGGGGTGATCTGGGTCTGCCAATCATCCACCTCACTCATCGGGGTCAGGGTCAAGGTCACGTTGTCATTGATATCGCCATAATTGAAAGCGGTGAGATTGAATTGGTGGGATAGGTTATAGGTAATGGCAGAATGGTTGCCATCGGTGGTCAGGTTGATGCCGTAACCCCCCACAAAGACCACAGCCGATGCGTCGTTGTTGGTCTCGTTCTCCTCGTCGATATGCTCTCCTTCGTCCACCTTGACGGTCAGGGTCTGGTTGCCGTTGTGGGAGGGGGTCCAGTCGAAGAAGGCATTCTTCTGCTCGCCAATCCCCAGATCCAGGGTCTTTGTATCCATGAGGGTCGAGTCGTTATAGAGGTTGACCTCCACGCCCTGGGCGGCTGCGACTCCCCGGTTCTCAACGGTGGCCACGATCAAGGTGGAGTGGTCCATGACCAGGTCGCCACGACCGGGAATGTAGTACTCGGCGGTAAGTTGCATATCCAGCCACTGGCTGTTCTGACTGTGTGAGCCCTGATAGACAAAGTCGCGGCCGTAGATGGCCAGGACATTCTCTTTGGCCGTGAACCAGTCGGGGTCGATATCAGCATCCCCATCGCCGTTCCAGTAGGAGGCGCTGTGGGTGTTGGAGCCATGGTTATCGTAGATCTGGTGGCCGTTCAGGTAGGGTGTACAGTAGTTGTTGTAGGCGACCCGCAGAGCGGAGTTCAAAACCCGGGCACCTTGGGGCAAAGTGAAGCTATGGCGAACCAATAGCAGGTCCTTGGTATAGGGATCTTCGCCCTCGGAATCCCAGATCGTGTTGGGACTGGTTCCGGCCTGGTCCTTGTCACCGAATGGGGCGGCGGTTACGTTCCAACCAGAATCATTATACCACGGCTCGTACCAATCAGTTGGGAACTGGGATACATCATCCAGGATCTGGTACTTGTATAGTGTGGCATTGTCCCGACCCGAGGGTACGACGTTGACGGTCGCAGGTGCGGACCCCCACAGTATCTGGGAGCCTTCCACCTTCAGGTCCGGTAGCAGGGGCAGCTCCAGGGTAGGATTGGGGTTGACCGAGAGATTGACCTGGGTCGAGTTGCTCCGCCCGTACTTTTTGGCCGTCAGATCGAAGGGCTCAAGGCTCTGGTTGACATTGTCGGGAGTGACCTCCCAGATGACCTGCGAGAAGGGTCCGATCCGACCGTCGGCCGGGGTGATGGAATCGAGCCAGTTCCGGCCCAGGGTGTCATTGAGGTAGACCTGGGCCGCCTCGATGCCCTGGTCGTCCTGGTCCTGGATGACCACCGTGACCGGTCGGTAGTACCGGATATTGGCGATGGTGTTGCCATGGCCCTCCATCTCGAAGGTGTTGTCGGCCTCCACATCGTTGCCGGCATCGCTATCGATCAGGGCGATACCCACCGAGGTGTTGTAGATGGTGTTGTTGATCAACAAGGCCGGGCTCTGCACCACGACCCCGTTGTAGCTCTCTCGTACTGTGGAATTGGTGAGGCTGACCCCGTCGCTCTGGAGTGCCAATCCCATGAGCCCGGAAGCCCCGGCATATTCGATGAGGGTGTCATTGAGGGTCCCGGCCGAGCCGTCGGCAAAGGTGAAACTGAAGTTGTACAGACCCCCACGGGTGAAAGTGGTGTTCTCGGCGTTCAGGCTTGAGCCGTCTTCCACCAGGATACTGAACTCCTCCGGATAGGTGCAGTTCATCTCCAGCAAAACACCTGCGAGATCCAACACCGAATTATTGGTCACCGACAGGTTGCCATTGAGCAGGATATCCTCGTTCACCACAGTGGTGTTCTCATCGATGATCCAGTCACCATCCCCTGGCGGTTGGATGCCGGTGATCTCACCTCGTGTATCCACGGTCCATGGTACTATGAAAAACAACGACGCGCACAGAAGTGATACTACCAGAAGTGACATGATGGGCCTGGCCATGGTAAAACTACCATACAGCGATTGCCTTCATATAAGTAGATACCCCCCGGTATAACGTCGATGAAGCCAGAAAAATACGTATTATACATACTTCGTTTCAGGATGTTCAAGTTCAGATGCCGGAAGCTCTCGCCAGCATCCAAATCCTCTGGTCATATCTATTCTAGGTTCCGGTGTCGTCCTGGTTTCCGGGAGCGATTATCGGTTCTTCTTCTGTGGTCAAGGCTTCCTCTTCCGGTATGTCCCCCTTTGCGGTTGCCTTTGTGTCATCGGGGATATCCTCGGTCTGGCTACAGGCCGGGCAGGTCAGCTTGCCCTTGCCGACAGGCAAGAAGAAGGTACCGCAACCCAGACATGAGAACTCGTTCGAGCCGTCAACCGGTTCGAACAGGGTTTCGCCTCCCGTCTTGACAGCCATGGCGGCCCCACCAGTATCGCCTTCCGGGACAGGGACCAACTGTGAGCCTTCTGCTGCCACCTTGGGAGCCGCTATCGTGGGGATATCCGGGTCCTGGCGTCTGTTGAACATGAAACCCATGGCGGCAATGAAGGCTATCAGGACGATGAGTATCCCGACGATCATGGCCATGTTCGTGCCACCGTCGTCATCATCCTGGTCCGATACGGTCTGTTCGTTGACCATTGCTATCTCATTGGGATTCGATTCCTGGTTAGCCCGGTCGATGGCAATGACCCTGAAGTAATGGGCCTGGTCGGTGGCCAGATCCTCCACGAGATGATCATTGATATCCCGGTTATTGGCTGGTGCCGGTATTGTAGCAACCTCTTCCCAGGGGCCATCCTTAGAGGTAGAATGCTCCAACCGATAGAACATGACATCAGGGCTGATCGATGGGTCGGTCTGGTGCCAGCTGATCTTGGCCGTGCCGGTCTCCACATCGAAGCTCTTCATGTGGATATTTCCTGGTTTTCCGGGAGATACCGTGTCGATGATGGTCCAGGCATCATAGGCATCGTATGTTATCCTCACACTCACCCCCTCGGTGGGTCTGTAACCAACTGACCCCTCGTTGAAGATGACGATACCGGTGTCGTAATCCACACTGTATATGAAATCCTTCCCGGCCTGATTCTGCCGGTCGAATCGCTCATTCAGTCTCAGCTCGAATTCCCCGTCGAGATCCTCATCCACCTCCACCTTCACACGGCTCAAAGAGGGCATGGGTGACGGCAGTGGCATCTTGCCCAACTGATAGGTCTGGGGTGAGCTGTTGTTGCCAACATAGTACTCCACCAGGTCGTTGCGGGTCTCTGTATTGCCGTTCTCGTCGGTGGACGCGAGTCTAAAGAGATAGCGTTGTCCGTTGATCATTTCGCTGAAACTGATATCCGGTGGAAGGCTGCCTGAAAGGAATAGGCCCCCGTTGCGCCAGATAAACTCTTCAGGCGGATCCCCCTCCGGGAATCTGGCATAGTGGACCTGTAATCTATCCACGTCATCGATGTCCTCGTAATCGATATCAATGGTCAGGTCGGAGGTGGTGGTGATGGTGGCCGCCTCGACCAGTCCGGTCATGGGCGCCGAGGCGTCGATGGTGACCTGAACGTTCCAGCCATCCTTGACCTCGAACCAGCCGGCGGGGTCTTTGGCGATGGAACGGAACTGGTAGACATGGCCGTCTCGCACCTCGTACTCACCCTGCTGCTCGCTCACCTCAACCAGTATTGGCTCCCAGTCGCTCCAGGTCACTCCTTTCACTGAACGGTTCCGGGTCTCGATGGTGTACGAGTAATCTTTGTCGCCGGCGGTCAGGTTGGCGGGTTCCCAGGCCAATCTGACCTCTGTGAGGTTCAGGAAGCCTTTGCGGACCCCCGGTCCCAGGCCGTCATGGTCCAGGTACAGCTTGGAGCTGGGGGCGAACAGGTCCACCTTGAAGTAGGTCTCCCATATCGGTTGTTTGTCCATCTCCAGGTTGTTGGACCCGTCCTGTCCCAGGCAGTAGAACTTGTAGACCCAGCCATGCTGGACATCGATGGTATCCGAGGTGGTGTCCACGACATATGAGTTCCAGAGGGTCCAGTCCGACATGTTGCCCAGGGTATCCTCGGTCTGGTAGTAGATGTAGAAGTAGGCGGTATCATCGGTGTCTTGCTTCACCTCCCACTCAAGGGTCACGGTGGAGTTGCGTACCCAGGGATCCATCGCCACCATACCGGTCTCCGGGGGAAAGTGATCGTCGAAGACGGGGGTCAGGTTGAGCACATAGGTCCGGGTGAGCAACGGCGCCTCCTTGATGACGATCTCCACCGAGAGATTGAGATAATCCCAGAAGCGAAGGTCATCCGGCCCAACGACCTGGATGCCCAGTTGACCCTGACTGTAGGCATCGACGGATACGTTGGCTGGTACGAACGAGTATTCCCAATCACCGCTTCCATCCAGAAACTCAAAGGTGGGCACGAATGTGTCCTGGACATTGCCCAGGTTGTTGATATCGATGTAGTAGGTGACCGTGGTCCCGTTCAGGTGCTCCTCGTCACTGTAGTATTCGACCAGCTCGAACTCGTGGTAGGGGGGCTCGGCGGTCAGATTCAGGTAGTAGGTGTAGTTGATCCAGGACCTATCCTTCATGTGGAGCTCCACCGAGAGGTTTAGGACATCGTCGTTTTCCAGGGACGGGGCGCCATAGACCTCGATAAAGAACTGGTCCGTACTGCCAGAGGTGATGTTCAAGCTGGTCGATACCAGATTTGCGGTCCAATCCCCGGTTTGGCCCTCCACGGTCAAGTTGGCGATGATCTCTTCGTCGAAATGGCCGAAATTGGTCAATGGGATCGGATAGTACTGGGTGGTGTTTGTGGGATGGTTGCGTACCGAGCTGTAGGATTGAAGGTCGAAATCATGAGTGGGTAGGATCTCGACGGTCACTTCCTCCAGGCTGCCGACGAGAAGGACCAATCGTACCTCGGCATCGAACCACTGTTGGTTTCGGTTGTTATGTACCTTCGCGGCGATCAGATTGACTTCGCCCGGCTTCAGGATCGATTGATCGAATTCGGTCTCGTCGTTCCAATATTCATAAGAATGTGCTTGTTCATCGATATCGTTGAATATCTCGACCTCGTTGAGATAGTAGGTCCCGTGGTCATTGGAGGCCGAGGCCAGGATGGCACCATCAACCTTCAATCCCGTTGGCATCGTGAAGTAATGCCTGAAGAAAGCATTTCTATCGTTCCCGTCCCACTCGGTGTTGTAACCGCTCGAATCACCAAACGGGGCCGGGTCCCAGGTCCAACTGGAATCGTCGAAATCCATCTTGGTCCAATTCGAAGGATCTGGATCATTTTCACCCTGGTTCATCCAGCGATATTCGGTGTCGTTGTCTTGACCTGATGGTGCGATGACAAACGACTCGCTCTCCTGAAATGACGAGATGGCCAGGACATTGAATGTGTAATTGCCCGTGTCCACTCCCCTTTCGGGTTGGATGGTCATGCTCACGTTCGCGCTCTCATTGGCCTCGAGGGGCACCGGGTTGGGATCGATATGCGCTTGCCAGTTCGACGGCAGGTCCACGGCCTCCACGATCATGTTGTCGCTGATGTCACCGGTATTGGTCACGTTCAGATCGAAATGAGTGGACTGGTTGAAAGTGGTAGATGTCCGATTATTCTCCACCGTCATGTTCACGCCAAACGTTCCCGCATAGTATTTCATCGAGATGTTGTTGTTTGACTCGTCCTCCTCCTTGATATCGTTTCCGGGGTCCACCTCGATCCTCAATGTATGGTTTCCCCTCTCTTCAGGGGTCCAGGTGAATGATACTGTCGTGTTCTCCCCGGCGTCGAGGTCAATGGTCGTGGTGTGTAACAGGTTGGAATTATTGTAGAAATGCACATCGACATCATCGGCCGAGTTTACACCCTGGTTCTCGATGGGGATGAAAAGTGTGTAAGTCTCCCCAACCGCGAGAGTGTCAGGGTCGGGGATGATATATGTAAGGTCCAACTGGGCATCGAACCACTGCCGTTCATCCACCTCCTCGCAAACGCTGGCCAGTAGGTTCCACTCACCGGTGCGGAGCATGGAGAGATTGACATCTGTTTGTGAGTTCCAGTATGACATGCTGTGTGAACTGCCCCAATCGGAGTAAATTTCCTGCTCGTTGAGGTAATGGGTGCCGTAATCATCACTGGCAACCGAGAAGACCGCATTTACCGGGGAAATACCATCCGGAATGTTGAAGTAATGTCGAAAGTAGGCGATATTGTTGTATCCCCACATTGTGTTCCTTTGAACGCCTCCCTGTTGATAGTCTCCAAAGGGTGCCGGATCCATATCCCAGTCAGAAGCATCGAAAATGAATTCGGTCCAGTTGTCAGGGGGGCTCTCTTCGATGCTCCAGCGCCATTCGGTCTCGTTGTAGCGACCGGCGGGCACGATGGATTCAATATCACCCCACTGGACCCACTCTTCCATTATGACCAGGTCCGATAGAAATTCAATGATCCCGATCAGCTCAGGATCACTGGAGGGATTCACGAGGGTGGAGTTCTGTTTGTTGTCCTTGAGGGCCGTCAGGTTGAAGGGCTCGTAACTGACATTGGTGTTGTCGGGCAGGATCTCCCAGACGGTCAGGAAGCCGGCCCATACCTGGCCGTTTGCGTCGGTTGTGTTCTCGACCACATTCTGCCCCTGGGTGTTGTTCAGATAGACCGTGGCCTCTTCCACCGGATCCTCATCCTGGTCCTTGACGGTGATGGTGGAATTGGCGATGTAGCGAACATTTGCCTCGCTGTTGTTGAAGGTCGAATAGGTGAAGGTATTGTCAACGAACACATCGTTACCGGCCAGGCTTTCCATGAGCAGCACGCCCACCGTGGTGTTGTAGAGTGTGCTGTTGGTAACAGTGGCCGGGGCGCCCAGGGCTATGCCATAGGTGCTGTTTCGAAATACCGTGTTGTTGATGGTGATGTCGGGGCTCATTATGGCCATGCCTTCGACCATCGTCGCTCCGGCATGCTCGACAGTGGAATCCTCGATGAAGCCGGTGGTTCCCGTGTCGAAGGCGAAGCCGTAATCGTATTCACCGGCCCGGGTGAAGACCACGTTGGTGGCCTTCAGGCCCGAGCCTTCGATGACCACGATCAGGTGTTCCTCATCGATGGTGGAATTGACCCGGATGGTGGAATTGACGAGGGTCAGAACGGCATCGTTGAAAACGATGATATCGCCGTTTAGCGTGATATCCTCATCCGTTACCGTCGTGTTCGCGTTAACATACCAGTCCCCGTCGACCGGGGGCGGCACCCCGACCACTTCCGCTTGAGCCTCCGGAAGCCAGGTCGCCGGTACCAGCAAGGCAGTCGTAAGGAATAAAAGGATGATAAGAACTGAAAGGCTACGTTTGTCCATGGCTTCACCCGCAATAAACCCAAATTTCACCCACTATAAATATCTATACTCGTGGATAAGATGACTCTGGCGTGTCACGTACATATGATTGAAGGATCTTACTAAAATGATACCGAAATATCCTTACAATAAGGACTCGTTGTGAGTTCGTCGGGGAGGTGTGGTTCCAATGGTCAGGAAGTGAAAATGGAATGCTTGCCAAAATAGTATTTGAAAGCCACGTAAGCGCCGAGCAATATGGCGATGAGCAGTATGCCGATGGTGGTGTCCAGGATGGGGAAGACCACCAGAACGATGACGCCGATGAAGGTTAGCCACCCCAGAAGGTAGGCCAGATAGACCTCGGGCTGGTACTTCTCGTCCCTTGCCATACTGGCCAGCTCGGCGGTGTTGAACTGACTTTGAGAATCATCCGCGTTCATGGAAGCCCGTTACCTGGAAACTCATGGGGTAATTAGGGTTTTGCGACAGCTTTCAGAGTCGTCCAGGCCTTCCATTCTCGTGACTTCGATACTCTATCCGGAGGGATTCCACAGACGGGATATGATAAAGGTTGCGACACAGAGTTCCAGAGCGTTATTTACCAGGGCTGACAAGGGAACCACCAACCATTCGCACGGTGCTATCATGTCGAGTCCTCCCCAATTCAAGATAGTGAACATGTCCAATCCAGAACCGGTTCCAGCCATGGTTCTGGGGCCCCAGGCCGATCAGGCCGAGTTCATGCGTCCCGACGAGCGGACCCGGTTCCAGGAAGGGACCAACACCCCCGGTATACCTCTGTTCAGGGTCGTCAAGGGTCCCCATTCCCCGGCCCGGGCGTCTCCCCCGGAGGCCGGTAGGGCCAAGGGTCGCAGATCAAGGTTCAGGCTCTTTCGCCGTGGCTGAATCCGTCAGTCAGTCAGTCAGTCAGTCAGTCAGTCAGTCAGTCACTCAGTCACACAGTCAGACAGACCGACAGTCAGTCACTCAGTCAGACAGACAACCAACACACAACGGAATAGGAAACAGGATCGGACCTAGGTTGCTCGCCTGCCACAACCTGCCCGCCTGCCTGCCCGCTTACCGGGTTACCACAGGGTCAGGATCAGCCAGGCCCAAACCCTCGCTGTGAACATTGGCCGGTGACCGGTGACCGGTGACCACATATTTTAAGAGGGTGGATTTGGATGTCGATTTCAACCGGCCTGAGCCGGGGTGATAGGACATATGGCAGAACTGGCAGCCTTCCGGATACCGGGTATCATGATATTGCTGGCCCTTACAGTGGCCATAGCTCACTTCGGGATACTGCCGGGTATCCTCATCCTGCCGGTGGCCCTGGTCCTGCTGGTGGTATCGTTCGTCCTGATGGAGAATGTCTCGGATGTCTTTGTCGATGGCCTCGACTCCCTGTCGACCCGCTTCAAGATACCCCAGACGGTCATCGGGGCTTCCATAGCCGCCATCGGCTCGTCGATGCCCGAGCTGGCCACCCACCTGAACGCCGTGGCTGCCGGTGACCACGAGATCGGCATCGGCACCATCGTCGGTTCGGCCATCTTCAATCTCTGTGCCATCATCGGGGTCTCGGCCTGGGTCCGGGAGTGCAAGATAACCCGTTCGGTCATCTACCGCGACGGGCTCTTCTATCTGGTATCGGTACTGTTGCTCCTCTGGGTGGTGGCCTGTGATGGCTATACTATGAGCTCCTTCACCATCCAGTGGTGGGAGCCCATCCTGCTCTTTGGCTTCTACTGTTTCTATATCTACTACCTGTTCAGGGATGCCGGGAAAGTGGAGGAGGGGTACGAATTGCCAGAGGACGCCGAGCCTCAGTCAGAGCCAGAGTCAGGGTCAAAATCCGAGTCAGAACCTGAATCCGGGTCAGAGTCAAAAGCAAAGCCTGGGTCAGAACCAGACCCTGGGCTTGAGTCAGTGTCGGAGTCAGAGCCTGAGCCTGGGCCTGAAAAGGAGAAGGATGATGAGCCAAAGGAGTTGGCTCTGGACCTGACCCTGCTCTACGTGGGCGGCGGCATAATCGGGGTCCTGATACTGGCCTTCTACATCGTCTGGGCCGCCCTGACCATCACCAACGAGCTGGGCTGGAGCACCAGCGTCTTCGCCTTGCTCATCATCGCCCTGGGAACATCGATACCTGATATGTTCACCTCGGTACAGGCGGCCCGCAAGGGAATGGGGGGCCTGGCGGTCTCCAACGCCGTGGGCTCCAACACCTTCGATATCTGCGTGGGCATGGGCATCCCCCTGATCCTGGTCAGCTTCTGGGGCACAACCACCTCCCATATCGGCGGGACCCTGGGCGCCTCGATGATCTATCTGCTGGGAACCCTCATCGTGACCATCGCCCTGTTGCGCCACAAATGGTCGGTGGGTCGCAAGAAGGCTCTGATACTCTTCGCCATGTACCTCTCGTTCATCCCGGTGCTCTTGCTGGAGTCCCAGGGCTACCTGCCCTCGTGGGGCTAGGGAGAGCCGCCCTGCCACGTCCGTGGCGGCCCCGGCTTCGGCGGCTACAGGCATGGCGGCCCCGGCTTCGGCGGCTACAGGCATGGCGGCCCCGGCTTCGGCATAGGAACGTGCGGCCCCGCCTTCGGCACAGCAGCGGGCGGGCCCGGTGAGGGCTATGGGCGAGGCGGGCCACCTGGTGCCGTAGTACATGCCTGGCCACCACGACCATTTCGAGCACGGTGGGGCGGTTGATGTGGATGGTATGGCTAATGCCCAAAGACCATCAAGAAGCACAATGAGAACGTTAGGACTAAATATATCCAAAACCATGATATGATAATGCCATCGATTGAACGGATCAAAGCTGAACACCCCGACCGTTGGGTAGCGGTGGAGGTGACAAGGGTCGAGAACGGAGAGGCTGTAGAAGGCAAGTTCATTCTCGAAAGTGAAGAGCGAACAGAGGTTTGGGACAAAGTGGAGTTACCGAAGAAGGGGCAGGACCGAGAGGTCTATATCTTCTATACCGGCGCTCCGCTGGCCAAAGGATATGCGGCGGCATTCTGATGGACATCGATCCGGATGCCAATATCCTGATCCTCCAGACCCGGATCCATGGTGTTGATAAAACCGCCCGCCTTCTTATGGCCCTGGACACTCGAGCCACATTCACAACCATCCCCTCGGATATCGCCCGGAAGCTTGGTTATGACCCCTCCAGGCCTGAGAAGTGGGGAACCGTGACCGGCATCAGCGGCCAGGAACGGATGCCCTTGCTCAGGATCGGGTCAATCGAGGTGATGGAACAGAAAGTCGAGGATTGCTGGGTGGGGATCCATGACCTGCCCCGTGAAGCCAGGGTGGATGGATTGCTGGGCCTATCATATATCAAACATACCCGCCTGCTCCTGGATATGCGATCCAAGCTACTGGAGATAACCGATACCCGGGCTTAGTTTGTGTTGTCTGTGGTCTGTGGTAGCAAGCATGGCGGCCCGCCTTTGGCATGGCAGCGGGCGGGCCTGGCGGTGGCTCTGGGCGTGGCGTGGGGCCTTGCGGTGGCTATACCAAGGCAAGCTGGCAGGCAAGCTGGCAGGCAAGCAAGCAGGCGGGGGCTATGGCGTGGCGGGCAAGCAAGCAATAGCGGTTGGTATGTTCAAAATCGTTTTGAGCATATCAAGGCTCGGCCATGAACTTGACAAAGTCCTCCAGGGTCCGTGGTTCCAGGGTGTAGTTCGTCTTCTTTTCCAGCCCCATTGTGGAATGGGGTCTCGATCCGTAGTCATGCCCAGGGTAGACTATCAGCTCATCGGGCAGGTTGACCAGGACCTTGAAGAAGGAGTTGTACAGAGCCCTGGGATCGGAACCCGGCAGATCGGTGCGGCCGCATTCGCCCACGAATAGTGTATCGCCGGTGATGACGGCCGTTTCGGCGACCACGAAGCAGAGACCGTCAGGGGAATGTCCGGGGGTATGGAGGCATCGGATGGGAAGCTTTCCGACCTTGATGATCTCGTCGTGTCCGACCTTGAGGTCAACCGCGTGGGTGGCCGAATCATGGGCCACGATCCTGGCCCCGGTGGCTCCCTTCAATATCAGGTTGCCGCCGATATGGTCCGAATGCCCATGGGTGCACAGGATGTATTCCAGCTTCAATCCCAGGCCGTCGAGGCGAGCCAGCAATCTGTTGGTCTCGAACGCCGGGTCCACCAGGGCCGCGACCCGGGTTATGGGGCACCCGATGATGTAGGCGTAGTTCTCCATATGGCCGACCTTCATCTGATCGATCAGGGGTCTGCTCATCCATCTCGCTCCTTCTTGTTGATATCCGGGAAGAGGCCCAGGACCTGTTGAAAACAACGGTACAGGGCCGCGATGGCTTCCAGCAATTCCCGGTTCATATCGACCAGAGCCTCGGATGCCAGGGTGTCCAGTTGGCGCAGGATAGCCACGGCCCGGTCGGTATGCAGGTCGTCGTTGAGCGCCGCTTCCATCTCTCCTTTCAGGTATAAGACCTCCTCATCCCGGTCCATGGAGGCCATAGCGGGTTCGGGGCAGAGGTTCAGGACCCTGTCGGCGGTCTGGCTCAATCTCTGGCCCTCGGCGCAGGCCGCTTCCAGTCTCTCGGGATCGAAGCGGGTGGCCTGGCGGTAATGGTCCTGGAGCAGGTAGAAGCGCAGGGCATGGGGCGGGCAATCCTCGAAGATATCGGCCAGGGTGGTATGTCGACCCCGGGATTTGGAGAGCTTGCCCCCCTCGTCGAATATCAGGCCGTGATGGACCCACTGTCTGGCATACTCGGAATCCTCGAGATGGTGGGCCAGAAGCGCTTCGGATTCGTGATGCGGGAAGATGAGGTCCTCTCCGCCACCGTGGATGTCGAAGGGCAGGCCCAGTTCGGTGGAGGCGATGACATAACATTCGGTATGCCAGCCGGGACGACCGGGACCCAGGGGCGAGTCCCAGGCCCGCCATCCCTCGGGCGCGGGGCTCCAGAGCAGAAAATCATGGGGGTCCCCCTTGCCGCCCAGGGGTCTGAGCTGGTCCCGGGGGGTTTCGGTTATCCTCTCCAGGTCGGCCCTGAGCAGTTTGCCAAAATCCTCGGCCCTGGCTCTCAGGTAGACCGCTCCCTCGTCGGTGCCGTAGGCCAGGCCCCGTTCCAGCAACCTGACAGCCACCCGAGCGGTCCGGTCCACGACCGTCGAGGCGTTGACCATCACATGGGGGGGCAGATTGCCCATGGCCAACATCTGACCGGTGAACTCGTCGGCATGGGCCTGGGCCAATTCAAGCTCCTCACGCCGCTCTGTCAGGGCCTGCTCGGCAGTCTCGTCGGCCACATCGGTGATGTTCTGGACATGCCTGACCCGGTGTCCGTTGAACTCCAGCCAGCGGCGCAGGATATCGAAGGTCAGATAGGATTTGGCATGGCCCAGGTGGGTCGGGGCATAGGTGGTGGGGCCGCACACATACATCCCGACCGGGTCGGTCAGTGGCTCAAGCTCCCGGATCTTGCCCGCGAGAGTGTTGAAAAGTCGCATCTGGGTTGCCAGGTCTCTCATCCCTTGACCAGCCCGGCCCTGGCTAAAACATTTTGTTCGTTGGGTTCCCAGGCCGAGCCCCGCAACATGTCGATGGTGGAAAAGCAGGGACCGATACCCAGGCCGGCGCACAGCTCGATGACCCGCTGGTTGTCAGCCAAGACCGACAGTTCCAGCTTCTCACCCTGCGCCAGGCCGGCAATGGTGTTCTCAAGCAGGGCCTTCCAGTTTCCGCAGCCAGGCGCAACGACCCAGGGACCCACCTCGTAGGCCACCTTGGAACCGCTGTCAGCCTCACCGCTGACGACCAGGTATCCGTCGATGGAGCCTCTTTTGTCCAGGCTGACCAGCGTCTGATGGCCGAGATCCCGTAACAACAACCCCAGTAGCTGGCTCCGGTCATACTCCACCTGGTTCCTGTCGAACCTCAAAAGCTCGGGAAGCATATCCGACGTGTAGGGTCGCGGGCCTTCCAGGGGTTCCAGGTCCGGGACCTCACCCTGCAGGGTCACCGTCACCCCGGCGGCCTGAAAGCCCTGGCGGTGGTAGAAAGCGGCGGTATGGGTGTAGGAGAACAGACGCTGGGAGGGACAATCTTTTTGCTCCAGGTATTCCAGGCCCGCCCGGACCAGATGGGAGGCCACACCCCTGTTGCGCGCCTGGGAGAGCGTGACCACATTGCCTATCAGACCCAGAGGCGGGAAGTCCAGGGCCGTGAGATAGCCAACCGGTCGGTCGCTGCCGTCAAGGGCCACCAGATTGCCCTGGGGTGACAATTCCCTCAGACGCTCGAGGTCGTCCAGACGGTAATCCCAACCCTCGTTGTTGGTCAACTCCAGCGCCGGGTCGAGCCATCGCTCTTCCATCGGTTTGATCCTCGGCCGGGCCCGCTCCGCCATGGTCATTCACTCCTCATTGCAATATTGCTGGCTAAAGGTCACATAACGTTCGGCCCCGCGGGCTCGCTTCAATCGACAGGGTCCCAGGCCGAAATCCTCGCCCCCGTACCACTGAGGGCAGTCCTTGCATTGGAGGCGTTTCCCGGACATCGACGCTTGCAGGTCGGTTCGGTTATAAGGCATTACTCACGGCGACCCACCATCCTTAAGCTCACACAGGGTCTGGCAGGGCCGTGAATCGAGCCATGAACCGAACCGTGAACCGGATCGTGAACCGGACCATGGAACGACCCATACCTGTACCGTTGTACAATCCGGGTCCACTCTACCCGGATGGAAAACAGCGGATAACCATCTACGACACGACCCTGCGCGACGGGGAGCAGATGCCCGGTGTCGCCTTCGACCGGGACCGTAAGGTGAAGCTGGCCCTGGCCCTGGCCGACATCGGCATCGAATGGATAGAGGCCGGTTTTCCCAGGGTCAGTCGTCACGAGGCCGCCTCCATCCGGGAGGTGGTGGAGGCCCTGTCAAAAGAGCATCCGGATCGCAAGGTGCTGGTCCTGGCCCGTTGCCGGCCCGCCGATATCGAAGCCGCGGTCGAGGTGGGGGCCCATGGGGTCCTCCTGTTCAGCCCGGCCTCGGACATCCAGATAGAGGCCAAGGGGGTGGATGTCGAGAGCCTTCCCGATATGGTCAGAGAGGCAGCCGGCCTGGCGCGAAAGGCCGGGCTCTGGGTCTCCTATTCCACCGAGGATTCCATGAGGACGCCGACCTCCAGGCTGAGAGCCCTGTTCAAGGCGGCCATTCAGGGCGGGGCCCGGAGGCTGGGGTTGACCGATACCGTGGGAGTGGCGACCCCGGGGGGTATGGCCTACCTCGTCACCCTGGTGCGCCGCTGGTTCCCGGACCTTCCGGTATCGGTCCACTGCCACAACGACCATGGCCTGGCCACCGCCAACGCCCTGGCCGGAGTGGCGGCCGGAGCCACCTGGGTGGCCACGACGGTGGCGGGAGTGGGTGAACGGGGGGGCAACGTGCCCTTAGAGGAGTTCGTCATGGCCTACGAGGAGCTCTACGGCGGGACGACCGGTATCGACACCACCAAGCTCAAAGCCCTATCCGACATGGTCTGTTCCATGGCCGGCGTCAGATTGCAACCCCACAAACCGGTGGTCGGTGAACATGCCTTCGCCCACGAATCGGGCCTTCATGCCGCCGCGGTACGCCTGGTGCCGGGAAGCTACGAGCCATACCCCCCCGAGCTGGTGGGTCAGACCCGACACTTTGTGCTGGGCAAGCATATCGGTAAACGGGACCTGACCGAACATCTGAGTACCCTGGGCCGGACCGGGCTCTCCAGCGAGTCCATCGAAGGGCTGGCGGCCGATATCAAGACCATGGCCGAGTCGGGTCAAAAGGTGGACCAGAGGATGCTCGAAAAGATGGTGGACCGGATATCCGACCCGGGCGACAGGGATGCCCCATCGGGCCGGAGCAAACGGGGTAACAGGGGTAACAGGGGTAACCGGGGTAAGGCAACCAGGTGCAACAGGAGTGACATAGATGATAGGAGCGATATGGATGAATTGGGGTGACAAGGCATGAGGGTCTGCATGGGAGGCGCCTTCGACCATCTGCACCGGGGTCACAAGGATCTGCTGGACCGGGCCTGCGTCGTCGCCGACCACCTGCTGATCGGCCTTTGCACCGACGAGTTCGCCGGTCGGGGCCGGGACCGGAGACCGCGACCCTATGACCAACGTCACAAGGCTCTCGAAGATTATCTGGACCAACAACATCCCGGCATCCCTGTGGAAATAGTGCCACTTGAAGATGAGTTCGGCCCGGCCGGAACCGGGGATTTCCAGGCCATCGTGGTCTCGGAGGCCACCAGAGATACGGCGATAGGGTTGAACCGGACCCGGGAAGCAGCCAAACTTGGAGCGTTGAGGATAATCGAGGTCCCCCATCGACTGGCGCAGGACGGACTGCCCATATCCTCCACCCGGGTCGCCAGGGGTGAGCTGGACCCGGAAGGTGAGCTGCTGCGACCCCTGCTAATAACGGTCGGCTCGGCCAATCCGGTCAAGGTCGAGGCGGTCAGGAAGGTCTGCGACCGGCTCTATCGGGAGGTGACCCACACCTCCCTGGGGGTTCCATCGGGGGTACCTGAACAACCCCGGGGTATCGACGAGACCACCAGGGGCGCCATCAATCGCGCCAGGGGCGCCCTGAAGGGAGACACCGACCTGGGTGTGGGCATCGAGGCGGGCCTTATCGCCTCTCCCCTGAAAGGGGAGTGGCTCGATGTCCAGTATTGCGCGGTCGTGGACCGGGGCGGCAGGATGACCCTGGGTCATGGCGCCGGTTTTGCCTATCCCACCGCCATCATCAGGGCTGTGGAGGCTGGTAGAACCGTGGGTCAGGCCATGTCCGCCATGACCGGGATACCCGACATCGGAAGCAAGCAAGGGGCCATCGGCTATCTCTCCCGGAACGCCCTTGATCGCCAGGGGCTGACCGGACAGGCGGTGCTGGCGGCTTTCATCCCCAGGTTGAGGCAGGAACACTACCGGTAACGCTACCAGGGGTGATCCCAGTAAGGCTACCGGTAAGGCTCCCAGCAAGGCTATACCAGGGGCGATCCCACCGGGACCAAAGGGGCGATATGCGTCAAAACGACCCTCGGGATCCGACCAGATCGACCGATGTGGGGTCGAAGTGGGTTTTTTGTTCCGCAAGGTTTAAGATGAAGGTGTATTTGGTGGGCCACTTTTCCTGGTTGGTGAGACCATGGACTATGAGGCCCAACTAGCTCAGATCGCAGAGGAGATCAAGACCTCCATCGGCGAAGAATACTCCGTCCCCCGCAACATCCGGGCCAAAGCCAAGAGTGCGGTCGAGGACTATCTGATGAAGAAGAGCGATGAACTCGACCTTCGCATCTATTCGACCATCTCCATCCTGGAGGAGCAGATCGATGACGCCAACATACCCCAGCACGCCCGCACCAAGCTCTACGAGCTGATCCGGGATCTCGAGTCGATAGTCCAGAAGGTCAAGGGCTAGGTCCGCCTTTCTCATTCACTCGGTAAACGACCAGCCTGGGCTCTCGATATCTCACCTGGCGATGATGGGCGGTCAGCGGCATGGTGCGGCGCAACCTATATAGGGTTACCACCGTTGACCGGTCAGGTGTCCCTATGGCCCACACCAAGCCATGGTCGTTCGTATTGACCTTATCACTCGTTCTACCGGCCCTTCTCCTGGGTCTAACCCTGGCTCCAGCGCCATTTTCGATGATGGGCAATGCCAGCGCGGAAGGCGACGATGCCGAGATAAGCGAGCAAGAGCGATCCGTCGATCTCAGATTATATGATGATACAGAACAGCTCCTGACCCCCGACCTGACCTATGGTGCTGGAAACAGCGTAACGCTCGCCCCCACGGACGATGTCAACTTCCTGCTGGATGAGGCACTGTTCACCGATATGAAGCTGAAAGCAGTGGACGGATCCGGTGAGCTGGGTGCCAGATTCCTTTTCTGGGCCTACAGAGCCTATTCCGGTGGTGACGCGGAGCTGGAGGTCACACTGATGGATGGCGGGACCGAGATCGCGTTCGATACCGAAACTGTCACTGCCTTGTTCGTCTCAGACCCCTATACGGCCGAATTGGAGTGGGATACAGCATACGAGGTCGCCAAGGAATATGACCTGGAGGAGGGCGACCGACTGGAACTGGTCATCCACAACAACGGACCCAGCGATGTGACCATCGAATACGATGACGATAACAATGCCCGGACCCGGGTTCAGACCCTCTGTCAGTCAGTGAGACGGATCGAGATATCCACCGAGGCCCCGGACCTGAACACCAACGATGACCGTATGGATTCAGAACATTTCGAGCCGAACCTCCCGGCTGATTTTGCCAGCCTTTTTGTCTGGGGCCATGAGGATGACCCTGACACCGACCTGCTGGGTGGTGTGCTGGACGCCTTCGGCTCCGACAACGTGGCCGAGGTATGGGTGATGGTCTATCGTGAAGGGGAACAGGACGACCCTTACTATGAAGAGGAGTCCACGCTATCCGACAGTGACTCGGAAGGCTGGAAGAACTACGAACTCATGGAATGGGACTACAGTGAGGAGAGCCTGGACTGGGGCAGCCATTACCGGGTGGAGACCCTGGTCAAGGATATCCAGGATAACGAGTTCAATCGAATTGTCGACATCACCATGGACCAGTATGGCGCCTACCTGTACCTTCCGGATGACGACCCTTCCGGCGAGATAGCGGTCGGAGGCTCCAGGGAGTTCAATTTCAAGGTTCGCAACACCGGCGGAGACTCGGACACCATCACGGTCACACCCTCGGGTTTCCCCAACAACTGGACCATTCTACCCGAGTCCGATGAACTGGCCCTCAATCCAGGTCAGGAGAAGGATTCGGTATTCACCCTCTTTGCCCCCGACGACCCTGAGTTCGTGAACGAAGAGGCCCTGGTCAAATTCACGGCCAGCAGCGATGGGGCTTCCAGTGTGCAGCCCAAGGAGTTCGAACTGACCACCGCCACCACGGTTGGAGCCCAGTACGATGTGGAACTATTCTACAGGGATGGGGATACCATCCTTCACGACATCTCGGTCTCGGCCCAGATGGCCAAACCCAACGAGTTCAACTTCACCCTGGCCAATCTGGGTCAGGACACCGATGACTTCGAGGTCGAGGGCATCTGGCCCGGCGATATCGCGGACTGGAAGGTGGATGTCTACCGGGACGATCATGGCGCACGGGACAACCCATTCCTGGTCGAGGATGTCCCCCGCAAGGATCAGGACTTTCCCGAGCAGAACGAAGCTCAACTCATGGTCGTGGTGGAACCGGCCACAGGCGGTGATGCGGAAACCGCCATGTTGACCCTGAAGGCCACCTCACAGGGCAACACCTCGGTGAGCCATTCCATCTACATGAACATCACCCGTTCCAAGGGAGTGACATTACGTCCCTCGTCCCCTGGTGGGAATTACAGATCCAACGCCATTCCCGACAGCCAGGTCACCTTCGATCTGGTCATCGAATCATCCCAGGCAGATAGCCATACCTATCAACTGACCTCTCAACTGCCCTCCGGCCTATCAGGCAAGTTCACAGATGTCCAGGGAGGCTCCCTGATCGATATCTCGCTCGAGAAGGATGAGACCCAGGGATTGAAGTTCGTGGTGGATGACCTTCCTTCGGATATCACATACAAGGACGGGGGCTATGTCATTAGCCTGCTGGCCGAGGATGTGGAGGACAGTGATGTCAAGTTCCAGTTGTCGGTGAGCTTCAACATCGCTCAGGACGTGAAATTCTCGATATCGGTCAAGACCTCCCGGGTGGAGGGTACACCTGACGAGACGGTCTCCTTCGAGCTGGATATCACCAACGACGGAAACACCGCTGATACCTTCATCGTATCGTTGAACAGCGGACCTTCGGGCTACGATGTGAGCTTCAAACCCAAATCCTCGGTCTTCATCGAGGCCGGCGAGAGCGAGTCCCTGACCATCCGGGTATCCATTCCCGATGACGCGGTCAACGGTGACAAGGTGGAGCTCGTCATCGAGGTCTCCGCCACCGATACCGACCAGACCCAGACCAAGAAGCTCAAGATCGAGGTCGAGGCCGATTTCCAGGAGCGGATGATGCAGGTCCTGGAGAACAACTGGTATCTCCTGTTGCTCATCCCCCTTTTGGTCATCGGTTACGTGGCCTGGAGTCGAAACATCGCCTACGAGGAAGAGGACGATGATTATGACACCGGTTCCAGCGCCAGCGACGATTTTGAGGATTGGGACTGACCCGACGACCACAATATGCCTTGACATCGACCATTCACGATGACCCCACATACTGAAGGCGGCCTGAAAAAATGCAATTGACCTTTCTGGGCGGTGTCGAGGAGGTGGGTCGCCTTGGATGCGTGG
>CAYSUX010000004.1:20272-33311 GCA_964434315.1 uncultured archaeon | reverse complement strand
GTTGGCACCCTTGGGCAGGAACCAATTGCCATGTCAGCCTCCCATCAACCCAGCCCCACCGACAAGGACGAGATCCCGGTTCCCAATGGTGCTTCATCGAAACTGACCTGGCAGGTCCGGGTCCTATCCAGCACATACCGGAATCTGGAGCAAGAAGGAAAGTTGCAACCGGTCATTCATATATTCGGACGGTCGATGGAAGGCCGTTCGGTGACGGTCCTGTACCGGGGTTTTCGACCCTACTTTCACATCGTCGACCCCTCCGCCGAGGTCCTCAACACAGCCCGGAACCATCCCGACATAACCGACACCGAACCGGTCAGGCTCTGGCATTCCGGCAAGGAACGGGATTGCCTCGCGGTCTATACCCGGGTACCCGGTGTCGTCCCCAATCTGCGCAGTATCTTCCAGTCCATGGGCGCGTTGGTACTGGCGGCTGACATACCCTTTGGCCACCGATTCTTCTTTGACCTTGATCTGGGTGGTTGTATCGAGGTTACCGGTTCGGTTCTCGCCGATGATGAACCTCTAAAGCGATATTCCACCGAACTGGTTATCGAGGCCCACACCATTACATCCTCCAAGCCCTTCAAGGTCAACTTCAAGACCCTGTCCTTCGACATTGAGAACTCGCTAAAGGATGAACACATCTACTGCATATGCCTGGTGGTTCGTCAACCCGACGGTGGCCTGGTCTCGGAGCAGCTCCATGGTTTTGAGCGGGATATCATCCGGGGATTTTTGGAGGCGGTACAACGTCATGACCCGGACATCATCACCGGCTACAACATCGACGGATACGACCTTCCGGTGCTGGAACGCAGGGCCAGGTACACCAGGGCCGGTAACCTCGTACTGGGCCGTGACGGCTCGGTGGCCAAACAGGCCTCGAATCGTATCTGGCGGGTCTCCGGTCGGGTCATCGCCGACGCCTGGTGGAATGTTAGGCGGGAGCTCAGGCCCAAACGGGAATCCCTGGGTGCCGTCTCCAAGAAGCTGCTGGGTCGGACCAAGCACGATGTCGATCCCAGGCAGATGGACTCGGAATGGGCCGGCAACCGCCAGAGGGTCCTGGACTACTGCCAGGAGGATGCCCAACTGGCCCTGGAGATATTGGAATATATTCGGGTCCTGGACAAATACCAGGATCTGGCCACGGTGGCCCGGTTACCCCTGGATGATGTGATGAACGGGCGAACCTCCACCATGATCGATTCCCTGATGATCCGCGCCGCTGACCGGGCCGGTGTGGGAGTACCCCTGACCCGCCATCAGAAACGAACCGGCCATATCGAAGGTGGCTATGTCCATACCCTGAAGCCCGGGCTCTACCACTGGGTCTGTGTCCTGGACTTCAAGTCGATGTATCCTTCGGTCATCATCGCCAACAACATCTGCTTCACCACCCTTGATCCAACCGGTCAGAGTCGGACCGTCAGCCCCACCGGCATCCATTATCTGCCCCACGAACAGAAGGAAGGCCTGCTCCCGGGACTCTTGAAAGAGCTGATGACCGATCGTGATTCGGCCAAGACCGCCATGGCCAGGGCCGTGGATGAGGGCGAGCGAGCCTACTACAACGGGCTGCAGGAGGCCATCAAGATCCTGATGAACTCGGTCTACGGGGTCTTTGCCTCCTATTTCTACCGCTTCACGAACCTGGATATCGGTGCCAGCATCACCGCCTGGTCCCGCCGGAACATCACCAACATCATCGCCGAGCTGGAGAAGGAGGGGGTTCCGGTGATCTACTCGGACACCGACTCCATCTTCGTGGCCTCACCCCACGACGATCCAGACCTGACCGTTGAGTTCGGTAAGACCCTGGCCGATCGATACTCCAAGACCGACGCGGTGCTGGAGTTCGAGAAGGTGTTAGAGCCCTTCTTCTCCCATGGAGCCAAGAAACGTTATGTCGGGCGTATTCTGTGGCCCGAGCCCGGGGTCATCGTCAGGGGCTACGAGACCCGTCGTTCGGATGCCTTCGATTTCCAGACCCGGGCCCTCAAGGATATGTTCGCCATGGTCCTGGACGCCGACACGGATGGGACCCTGCGGTTGGCCCGGGAGATGGTGACCCAGGTGAGCGAGGGCAAGGTTGCCACCGCCGAGCTGGTGATATCCAAGGGCGTCGCCGACGAGAGTCGCTACAAGGATCCCGACTCGCTGCCCCATGTCCAGGCCCTGCGCAAGTACCAGGCCACAGGTCGAGAGGTGGTCCCCGGGATGAAGATATCCTTCATTGTCACCGACAGTTCCCGCACGCCCATGCACGTGGAACCATATTTCGACGACGCGGACCCCCCGCTCAAACCCGACTACCGCTATTATGCCGGCCGTATCGCCAGGTCCCTGGCCCGGGTCACCGAGGTCTTCGGCTGGTCCGAGGCCGATCTGCTCTTGGGCTCCCAGCAGGCCACGCTGTTCGACGGCTTTGACCAAACCGGGGCCCAGGCGGCGAAAGACGACGCGGTGACCCCAATCAAGCCGACCGCCAAACCTCTTGCCAAACCCTCCAAGCCCAGGCAGCAGAAGCTGTTCTAGGCTGAGCAATCTTTGTCGACGATACCTATATAAATCAAGGTTATGCCTCTTGATAACGACACGGCCTCGTATTCCGAGAATGTATCGGCATGCTCCATCAACTCCGTGAACCTATCCCCGGCCGGAAAGGTCGCCGCCGTCTCGGGCAGAAATTCATAAGGTTCGCGACAGCCGGATAGCCATCCTCCCAGCCTGGGAATGATATGTTTGGATTACCAGCGATAGAAGGGGCCAAAGAGGCGTCCCGGGGGCTGACCGAACTCCAGGACCACCACCCGACCTCCCGGCTTGACCACCCTGGCCATCTCTTGCAAACAGCCCACCCGGTCATCTATGGAACGAATACCGAAGGCGATGGAAGCGCAGTCGAACTCGCCGTCATCGAAGGGCAGCTCCAGTACATCCGCCTGCCTCAGCTCCAGCCTCAAACCCTTGCGGGCCGCCTTGGCCGCCGCCAGCTCCAACATCGGCTCGCAGAAATCCACGCCCACGACCCGGCCCGAGGGCCCCACCGCCCGGCTGAACCTCAAGGCCAGATCGCCGGTGCCGGTGGCGCAAACCAGCACCCTGTCGCCGGGAGCCACGCCGCTGAGCCTCACCGCCGCCCGCCGCCACAGATGATGGAGGCCAAAGGAGAGGACTGTGTTGGCCAGATCGTAGCGAGGGGCGATGTCGGCGAACATGGCGTTGACCGAGTCGGGGGAGGGCATAGGGAAAGGGTGCGGGGGACGGGATTTGAACCCGCGAACGCCTGTGCGACCAGTTTGCAAAACGGGTACCTTTGACCAGGCTCGGCAACCCCCGCGTGCGTAGCGTAAGCCGCCGTTCTATTTATATCATCAATTGTTGTTTCATACTCATTTTCATACGCTGGTATGAAATTGGCCGCTAATTTATGCACTGTAGACTCCTCAGATCAGATCTTTTGGCTCGACAGTGTGTATAAGCCTATGCCCAAAGTTTATAAGGACTGGATGCTATAATATATTCGTTTGCAAAACGGGTTACTTCGGCATAATGCCTAAGCGACCACCCCTCGGGCCAGGGGATTATACTGGCCCATCTTTTTCCAATCAAGATTGGATTAAAACCTTTGGAGAGCCGAGGCTGAAACTGCATTTTAAAGGGAATTTTAACGTTTTTGAAGGTAACAAACTCAGCTTCGCTCACCCCTCCACCACCCTGGCTCCGCCCTCGGGCGTCTCCTCGACCCTCAGAGCGGTCTCCACCAGTTCCTTGACCTGCTCGATATGGGTGATGAGGATTATCTGGCCGAACCGGGTGCGCAGGTTCTGGAGGCCGGCCATAATGGCCAGACGGCGCTGATCGTCCTGGGAGCCGAAGATCTCGTCCAGAATGACCAGGTTCAGATCGGCGCCCGAGCGCTCGGCCAGCAGCCGCGAGATGGCCAGACGCAGGGCCAGGTTGACTAGGTCGGTCTCGCCGCCGGAAAAGCGGGCCAGGGGGTGGGCCTCGGCCCCGTCATAGACCCTTATCTCGTAGCTGGATGGGTCCACCTGGACCTGGGTGTAGCGGCCCTGGGTGAGGGGTCCCAGCAGCTCCGAGGTGTAGGTTGCCAGCGTTGGGGCGACACGGCCCAGCAGATGTTGGCGAAAGGACTTGAAGAGCTGTTCGAGGCGGCCATGGTAGGCGACCTCGTCTTCCAGTTCCTTTATCTCGAGCACCAGTCGTTCCTGCTCGGCCAGAGCCTTGGTGGCTGCCTCCAGATCCTTGGCTGTGCCAACCAGCTTGGCCTTGTGCTCGGCGGCCGCCACCTCGGCCTTGCGGAGCCCGTTGGCGGCAACCTTGTGGGCGACCTCGGCGGCTTTGTGGGCTACGGGGTCAAAGGCCAATTCCTTCAGCCGTTTGGTCAGCTCTTCGGTCTCGGCCCGGGCGGCGGCCCCGCGCTCCTTTTGCTGTTCTGCTTCGGCTTCCAAACGAGGCAGTTTGGCGATGGCGCGGCGCAGCACCTCGACGGTGCCCACAAGCCTTTGAAGCTCTTCGACCCTGGCCTTGACGGCGGCGTGAGCGGCCTTGTCGAAGGCGACCTCGGCCAGGGGCGTCAGCTCGGTCTCAAGGGTCCGGGAGCGCTCTTCAATCCCCACCGCCTCGGCCTGGCCGGCCTCGATCTTGACCTGCAGGCGGGCCCGCTCCTCCTTGAGAGCGGTCAGTTTCTTTTCGATCCCGATCAAATCCTTGAGCTGGGTCTGCCGGGCCTCCAGCTTTACCTTTTCGCCCTCCAGCTTGGTGTTAAGTTCCTCTTGCCGGGCTCGGCCCTGCTCCAGCTCCTTTTGGTATTTGGCCGCCAATTGGGGCTGGTGCTCTTTCAGGGGCCGCTCACAGGTGGGGCAGTTGCCCTCGGCCCCCATGGTATCGATTTGTTTCAGATGGCGTTGGGTGACGGCATTCTCCTTTCTGAGAGCCTTGAGGGCACCGCGTTGGTCGGCCACCCGCTGCTGAAGCTCGGCAGCGGTCTTTTCCAGCCCCTCTTTATGGCTGGCCAGCCGCTGGAGCTGGGGCGCAGGGTCGGGTTTGGTAGCCAGTCCCTTTTCAATTCCTTCAAGGGCAGCCGTTCTCTTCTTTTGCTGCCGGGAGAGGCCCTCTCGCTCTTTTTCGAGACGGGTGCGCTGATTCACCTGCTCCCTGGCTCTTTCATGAGTCGCGAGGGCCTCTTTCGCCGGCTTCAGTTGAGCCAATCTAGGCTCTATCCGGGCCAGCTCCTTTTCCTGGGCCTTGAGTTCGGTCAGGCGCTGCTGTGTACTTTCGAAACCCTCGCCGGCGGCTTCGGCCTGGGCCTTCGCCCGGGTCACTTGCCGCTTAATGGTGTGATGACTCTCTTTCTGCTGCTGGACGGCCTTCCAGGCGGCTTCGGCCTTGGTTTGAGCTTCAATCGCTACTTTCACCGCTTTCTGCAGGTCCGCCCTTTCCTCGGCCAGCCGCGCCTGAAGCTCCTGAAGCTCCTCCTTTCTGGCCAGCCACATCTCGGCCCTGGGTCGCCCCTCCTCGTCAAGGGTCTTGGTCCGGCGATCCTCCAGGCGGCCTTTCCGGTTGCGGGAGACTTCACGGACATTTTTAACTACATCGTCGAGAAGGCTGATGCCCAGCAGACGCTCCACCATCCCCTTTCGCTCGGCCGGGGTCAGGGCTGAAAAGGCATCCAGCTCCTTCTGTCTGGTGAAGATGGTGGTGTAGAAGGAGCGCCAATCGAGCCCCAGTCGGCGGGCCACGACGCCGGAGACATCCTTGGCCCCTTCGGCTAGCTTCTGGTTGCCTCTGAAGAAAAGAGCCTCTGGGGTCAGGTTCTTGCCTTTCAAGGTTCGAACGACCCGGTAGTTATCATTGGCCAGGGTGAATTCCACCGCGACGCTCACCGGCTCGGATTCGGCCACCCCGCTGGAGCGCAGCCCCTCGGCCGGTGTGCGGGCCGCCGGTTGGCCATAGAATGCCCAGGCCAGGGCTTCGATGAGGGTTGACTTGCCGGCGCCATTGGGTCCCAGCAAACCCACGATGCCCTCACCAAAGGCGATCTCGTGATGGCCGGTGTAGCGACGGTAGTTGCGCAGCTCCAGTGAGCGCAGCCTCATGGTCCGCCACCTGCCTCGGCCAGGTACTGCCGGCCCAGGGCCTCGATCCGTTCCCGGTCCAGGCCTTCAAGGGGTTGCCTGGTCATGTAATCCTTGAACTCATCTACCAGATGACCGATGGAGGCCGAGGGGGCCTGGACCGCCTCGCCGGCGGCTGCCAACTCGAATTGCGGTTGGTAGTGGATGGCCGCGGCGGTCAGTTTCTTCAACCTCTGAAAATCGACCAGTCGGTAGAGCTCGGGAGGGCAATTGAGCACCTTCTGACGGATGACCTTGCCGGTTGGTCGGCAGACTTCGAGGGCCTTCTGGAGCAGGTGGTTGAGATCGATGAACCGGGGGACTTCCATGGTCGATGGTTCTGAACCTGTGGCTTTCAAAGCCCCTTGTTCGGCTTCGGTCCCAGAGCCCCATTCGTCGAAGGTGAGCTGTCCCGTTGGCTGCTGAGCCTGGCTTGCGGATGGTTTGGTTCCAGCCTCCCCTCCAACTCCGGCGTTCGTGACCGGTGGCCCGCCAATAACCTCATCGATCTTCGCCCCACCCTGCCCGAGCCGCAAGAGTTGGGCGCAATCGAGCCAGGGCAGGTCCACGAACTCCCGGACCGGAAGCTCTTGATGGGTTACCTTCAGGTCTGGCAATTCCACCATGGCATAGCCCTTGGCCTCCTTGACCTCGGCAAAGGAGGTACGCTCGGTGGAGCCGCAGTAGTAGGCGTTGGGTTCGATCCGGGTAAAGCCGTGGTAATGGCCCAGGGCGATATAGTCCCAACCCGACTTCAGCAGTCCCGACTCGATCTCGGCCTGGTTGAGCTCCCTGGAGGGCAGGGTAAGGCCAGCGACGATGCCGTGAAGCACCAGGATATTATTTATATACTGCTCGTCAGGAAAAGCCCGAGCGATCCGTTCGGTCATTCCCGAGTGGCTGTGGGGAACGCCAACGACCCGGAGGTTCTCCAGCCCAGGCAGCTCCACGGCCTCGGGAGGTCCCTTGTAGATAGGGTGGATCCCCTCGAAGTTCTCAAGCAGGCGAAAGACATGGCCGGTCTCCCGCAGCCTGGGGGTCTCGTGGTTACCGGCGATGACCACCACCGGGATACCGGCATGGGTGAGCCGCCTGAGCCCCGAGATGGCCTCGTGCAGAGCCCGGTTGGAAGGCCGCACACTGTCGAAGAGATCGCCGCTGTGAATGACCACATCGGGGCCCGCCTCCAGGGCCGCCTCCACCACCTTATGCCAGGCGGCGTAGATATCGGCCTCCCGCTGGTTGAGGCCCTCCCAGGGTTCACCTTCGGGAACCAGCCGCTGGTAGGCGGTGAATCCCAGATGGGTGTCGGCAAGATGGAAGATACGCAGGCCGGTCACGTCAGGCTATCGGGCAGAGGGATTTAGGGATTGGGGAAGGCCCTTATCTAGAGAGTCAAAGGCTGGAACGAGAAACCATAAATCTGGTCTATTCAATTCAGATGAACGAAGTACATGATAGGTTTATGATAAAGCCGGTCGTGAACTCATCATGAGATTGACTCCCCAAGGAAAGACACTATGCATGAGCATGACCCACATTCGAGTGAGCCTGCATCCGCCTGCAGGAACGGGTTGCTATGATGCCGAGTTCCAGGTAGGTACCAGAGCCATTGATTCTCTGGCCCAGGCTGAAGAATTGCAGAACATCGGTATCGAACCCCTGAGGCTCCATGGCCTATGAGTTGATGCGGCTGAAAATGAGGACAGAAAATGGAAAGGTTTAACTACCAAAAAATACCTATAGATACCATGAGTTCCCAGATAAATATCAGGATGCCTGACAAACTGCTGACTGCGGCTCGTGACTATGCAGACAGCCATGGCTACGGTACAGTCCAGGAATTCATCAAGGAAACCGTAAGGGAAAGACTATTCGACGATCTGGACCGGGTGACACCCGAGGAAGCCCGGCTGCTGGAGATACTCGAAGAGGAAAGTGAGAGGCAAGGTTATCGTTCTCGTAAAGAACTCTTTGCAGCCTTGAAGAATTGAGATGGCCTATTATGCCAGAGCCACGGAACTCTTCTTTTCCCAGACAGAGAAATTGAACCCGGAATCGAAGAGACAACTGACCCGGAAGATAGAACTGGTGGAACAGAATCCTTACCGATATTCAGGAATATCAGGGTATCACAGATCCCTATTCAAGTTCCGTTTCCGGGATAATCAAAGGGACCTGCGGGCGATATACACCATTAAGCCGCCATACGTCACCCTGCTCTGTATCGTCGATAGAAAACGAAAATACAAGGACCTCAGAAGCTATCTGAAGAGGCTCGGTCATCTCTGATATTTTTTGCCTTCCCGGCCTCGAACAACCGTCACGACCAGATCAATGGATAGCACTCGGCCGATAGTCGTCCGTTCCAGACCACAACTCCCAGTCCGATCCATCCATCCATCCATCCATCCATCCATCCATCCATCCATCCATCTCTCATTCATTCATCCATCCATTTATCACCCACCCACTGTCCACTGGCCAGCCAGCCGCTGGAAAAGCCTTTAACAAAATTAGACACCCCTCAACCCACAAATCCAAACGGCCGTCGCTGGCCCCGCTCGGCTTCAATGGCCGCTGGCTGGTCCCTCGTGCTGGGGCCTTTGCCAGTCAGCCCCGGTCTCAGCGCTGGGACCTGATTCTGGCCCTGCTGGGTTTTACACTGCTGTTTTTGGCCTGGGTTCTTGAAATCGGGCCCTGGTGGATCATGCTCCTTGGCCAGAGCCTGATCTTTCTGGCCATCGCCTACTCCATCTACCTCGAGAGGCAAAGAGCCCACGAGGATGGCTGATGACAGGCTGCCCTAACTTGCCTCGACGATGTGATTGGGGGCAAGCTAAAGCCATCTCCTTGTTTAAATACTCCCCGTCGGCACCATGCTGTCTCGGACTCCAGTGGTTCACTGGAGACGTGCGCCGAAGGCGCGCAAACGGCCGCGTCTAATTTTCAACGTTTGACACCCCTCGGCCCGGCAGTCCAAGCAGCCGCCGCTGGCCCCGCATGGCGTGGCTTCAATGGCCGGAGGCGGGGCCCCTCAGCTTGGGCCGTTGCCGGTCAACCCCGGCTCTTGGTCCATAACCACCTCACCTTCTACCTCTCACTCTATTGAACTACCCCTTTTCCATCTGTTTCTTGCAAACAAACTACTCATCAAATAGTTTGAAGGTGTCATAATAAATAGCTGAGAGAGGGTAGCCTACGACCTCTCATTTTGCAATCCCCCATCCTCCTCTTTTTCATCATCGCCACCCTCTCTCATCTAATATCTGAAATTGGGCTTTCAGTACAGTACAGTACAGTACAGACTTAACCGAGTAGATCGGGTTTGGATCGTCCAATATTCCGTTTGATGAACAGACCAGGGCTACTATCTAATCTGGATCACTTCCACCGCACTTGGTGGTGGCCTTCGGACCGAGCAGAGCGAGTGTCTGGAGGAGAAGGACTGCGAAGCTGGCCGTTTCGGATGAGCTCGAACTCGTCCAGCCCGGCCACACCGCCGCATACTCGGCCACCTTTGGATGGCCTCTCCCGCAGACGCTCGCCGACCACCTTCGGTGTCCTTTAGAGTTGGAGAAAATGTCGTTTCACTCCGATTCTCCACCTCTGCTTCGCTCGGTCTCGCGGCCGCAGTCGGCCACCTTTGGATGGCCTCTCCCGCAGACGCTCGCTTCGCTCGGTCTCGCGGCCTCCTCAGCCAGGGTCAGGTGGTTGCTGGCCCGGTAAAAAACGGGATTTTTCCACCCCGCTCTACCATTACTCCAAAATCCTCGCAATCTCGGGCATCAGCGGTCTGGTGCAGAGGTTCTTCAAGGCAAAGTTGGAACCCTCGCCCACCCGGCACACGAATAAATCCCGGTGATGGCGGATGAGCTCGAACTCGTCCAGCCCGGCCACGCCGCCGCAGACCTCCATAGCCATGGTCAGGTGGTCGGAAGCGCGGCGAGAGCACTCTATCTTCACCTTTGCCGCCGACTCCCGGTCCAGCTTTCCCTCATCGTACTGCTTGACCAGATGCAGGAGCCAGGTGAGGCTCTGCTGCAGGCTGATGTCCATGTCCAGGATGACATCCTGGACCCGCTGGAATCGGCCGATGGGTTTGTCGGCGAACTGGATGCGCTCCTGGGCATAGGTGCGTGTCTTGTCCAGGGCGAAGGCCAGGCTCGCCAGGGCCAGACTCGCCACGAACAGCCGCCCTCCGTTCAGGGTTGTCACCATGACCTTGAAGCCCTCGTTCAGCTCTCCCAAGACCGCCGAATCGGGTACGAAGGTCTCGTCAAAGGCGATGGAGCCGGTGGAGGATTGCTGCCAGACCCGCTTGCCTTCCATCTCCTGGTAGTGGACCGTGGGGTCCTCCATGGGCACGATGAAGCAGGTCGAACGATGACCCGGTCGACCCTCGGGATCGGTGAGGGCGTGAACCACGACATGGCTGGCCCAGTAGGCGTTGGTGGACCAGCATTTCTCGCCGGTAATCTTCCAACCCCCGTCGGTTCGCAGGGCCTTGACCTCCGGATTTGCGGCGTCGCTGCCCCTCCCGGGCTCGGACAGGCCGAAGACGAACATCCGCTTTCCGGCGGCCAGGTCCGGCAGGTGGGCCTTCAACTGCTCCTCGTTGCCGAAGGCCTGCAGGGGCTTGGTGCCCAGGCTCAGTGCCGCTCCCGGTGTTATGGCCAGACTCTGGCTGTGGTAGCCCAGGGCCAGACCCATCAGGACCGATTCGATCATGGAGCCACCCTGGCCCCCGTACTCCTCTGCCACCGGTAGGCCAAATAGACCCAGTTGGCCCATGGCCTCGATTATCTCATCGGGTATCAGGATATGGTCGCGCTCCCATTTCAGGTAATGGGGTACGATCTTCTTGGCGGCAAAATCGCACACATACTGGTAGAACATGAAGCGGTCTTCATCAACCTGGGTCTCCAGGTAAGTGTCCATTCGGCGGTTCATATCGGTAACCTCAGGGTAAGGTAAAGGCCCTTTAAGAGCCCGCCAACGCAGGTCCCGACCAGGCCTTCGGGATGGCGCAGCAGAGTGCCCTACCTCAAAAAGGGATGGGTCCGGGCAGGGGTTGAAATGTTAAATGTTGTAACAAATACCAAATTGCTCTTGGCTTCAGGACGGCTTTTGGACTTAATTCCTCAAGCCCTTCAGGACCAAGGTTTTTTCTGGCCGACCCCATTGACCATATCATGTCCGGTTTGCCCACTAAGTTGGCCGCCCTTGGGATCACCATGGTATTCCTGCTTACTATCCTTCCGGTGGCCGGGCTTACGACCCTGCCGATCAATGACCGGGTTCCAACACTGCCAGAGACCGGAAATGATGGTTCGTCCCATCCGGGATCCCGGCCCGCCCAAACCGCCGTCCCTGTCGAAAGACCATGGTGGCAGACCACATCTCGTGACCTCGACCGAGACGGAATAGTCGATTGGCTGGAGACCCTGGAGGGGTCCTACCCGGTCGGCGTCAGCTACGACCATGAGGCCACTGTTGAAGATGAGGCTGCCCTGGAGGCCCTGGGCCACGAGGTTCGGGTCACCATGGGTGACGCCCTGCTCATCGGCATTACCGGTCCCGGGGATTTTCCTGTACTGGCCAGACTACCGGGCGTTGTCATGGTAGAACCCTATGGTCAGGTGGTCTACTACGGAGACGTCCAGACCGCGGCAAGCAAGGCTCGCAACTCCACCGACTACCCCATCGGAGCCTGGGACCTGGGCGTTAGCGGAGCGGGTGTGAATATCGCCATTGTGGACACCGGTATCGACGACGCCCATCCCGGCCTGGCAGGCAAGCAGGTTGCCGGTTACGATGCCATGTGTACCGACGATGAGCTCTGCATGTCCACCCTGGGCCAGGGTTCCGGTGATTATGGCGAGCTTCGCCAGCAGGATGATGGCAATTTTAACCCTGACGACAAGCATATGCACGGCACCGCCTGTTCGGGTATGGCCAGCTCCACCGGTGCCGACCCCAACTCCGAAAATCCCGACGGAGTCTACATGGGAGCCGCCCCCGACGCCAGTCTGGTCGATGTCCGCATCGGTTCCCGCATTGGCGCCGGCCCGTTCGAGAACTACCTTCTGTCCCAGGAATTCTACGAATCGGCCATGAACGGCCTAAAATGGGTTATTGACCATAGCGATACATCGTGGTCGGGCGTGACCGAGGAGAACCGGGGTATCGATATCATATCTCTCTCCTGGGGTATCACCTCCCATGAGGATGGCGGCTCTGACGGTACCGAGATGCACTCTCGCAGGCTCGATGAAGCCACCCAGGCCGGTATTGTGGTCTCTGTGGCCGCTGGCAATGATGGACCTGATAACGACGGTTTCTCAGGGATGGGTTCATCCAGCCTCTCTATCACCATTGGTTCCACTGATGACCTGGATACCGTCGATCGAAAGGATGATATCATCGCCGGTTACTCATCCCGTGGACCCCGGAGGGACAACGGTGATGGTTACCCATATGACGAACTCAAACCCGATGTATCCACTCCAGGGACAGATATCGTCTTTGCCGGAGCCTGCACCGATGTAGCCCCACCATTACGCTGTGACGCCGAGGATGAGAGTTACGTTGGCCAGGGCAGCGGCACCTCCTTCGCAACCCCCCAGGCGGCAGGCATCATGGCCCTGTTGCTGGAAGTCAACCCCGATCTCACCCCGGCCCATATCAAGGAGATACTGCGATACACCGCCGAGCGTCGCGGCCCGGCCACCTTTCCTGACCTTGACCCCTACTGGAACAGGGATTTCGGCTGGGGTATGATCGATGCCCACGAGGCTGTGAAGCTGGCACAACTTCTAGACGATGAGTATTTAAGTAATGTTGATGTCGAACATACCCCAGCCGAAATCCCTGTTCCAGTAGGGGTCAAG
>CAYSUX010000004.1:0-20262 GCA_964434315.1 uncultured archaeon | reverse complement strand
AATGTTGATGTCGAACTTCAGGCTCATATCACCAGGGATTTCGATGGGAACTACACTAAGGGTAACACAACCTTGCAGGGCCGGACCTGGGCTCGCCTGGGCACAGTGGACCGCGTTGATGTGAGTCTGGATGGGGTGCGATGGTGGGAGACCCGATACAACCGCAGCCTGAATGAGATGAACACTGGTGAGTATGCCAACTGGACCATCGACATACCTTCGAGCCTGTTACGATCATCCAGGGAACAGGTGGTGATGGTCCGGGCGGTATCGGGCAATAGCTACTCCCTTCCCGACACCCATGAGTTCAATAGCGATTTCCATGACCAAGACGAGGAGGACAACACAGGCAAGATAATGGCCCTGTTGGGCGCCATGGCCCTGGCTGCTATCCTTATCACCGGGCTGGCCGGAAAGGGCAAGAAGGAAAACGATGTGCTTGAAGGGCAACCTCTGGGAAAATAGGACCATCCTCAGGCGGGCCAGTCGCTCCTTGGCCTCGGTGGTAAGGATAACATTCTTGATATCGGACGGTCGCCAGGTTGAAATACCACCCGTAGGGTCGTCAACCAATACAGGGTTCAGGACCCGATACGGAACCTATACACAGGTGTGGATCACATGAGGTGCCCCAAATGCAAGGCAGCCAACAGCCGGAATCTGCTCTATTGCCCCAGATGCGAGGCAGCCGACGAGGACACCTCCGAGATCAGCAATGCCCGGGTACTGGTGTTGATAATATTCAAGGCCATCTCCCCGTTCCTGATATTATGGCTGATCATAGCCTTGGCCGTGACCCAGATACTGGATTATGGTGAGCGCAATGTATGGTTGGGTCTGGTCCTGATCCTGGGGTTCATATTCTATTGCGTTTACATCCTGGTCTTGTACCTTATCTGTGACTATCCCGAGATCGAATGTCAAAAATGCAACACGGCCATATCGAAACCTATCTTCCAATGCGCCCATTGCCGGGAGTTATTCCTGCATACCAATGAGAGCCAAAGGATCGTGATGCTCATCGTATCGGTCATTATCTATACATTCGGCTACACACTGATGTTCACCACCCAGGATATCGAACCGATATTTTCTGCCCCATTGTTCTCCATCATATTCGCTTTGCCGGCCATCCCGGTCTTCCAGCAGTTCAGACAAAGGACTCGCAAGCTGGTGGAGGAGTTCAGGAGCCAAAGGTAATGACTGCTTTTAAATTGCAAAGGACAATTCTCTTCTTTAAAATAACAACCTCAGACGCAGTAATGATGGAGGACGTATGGGTTCGTGCATACGATGGTTATGGAAATATAGGCGAAACTCTAGCAGTTCCAACGGATAATTTGTTAGATATAATAGGTAGAGGTTTGGGGAGAACGGCCCTACTAGTTGGTCCATATGCTGGGTATTATTCGGGAGGCTGGGCGGCCTTTGCTGAGATGTTGCAAGCTATGGCAGCTCTTAGATATCTTGGTGAACTTTATGATGCCGCTGGAGAGATATGGGATATTATAGTTGAAGACGGGATTGTTGCAGCTATTCGGGAAATTGTGGACGGATTAAAAAGTCATGTTGCTGCTCAAATGGAAGAGGATAATCCCTTTGACGAAGGAACTAGCGATTATAATTCGTTTAAAGATAAATGGTATATTGGTTATATTGCTGGTATGATTGTTATGATCGTGATTGGAATCGGTGTAGCAAGCGCAATTGCAGAATTTCTAGCTAATCTAGTAGATGCTATAAGATTATTGGCGTTTGGAGCAAGGACTGTTGTTGTAATTGAAAATATTATGGCGACAACTACCATGTCACAAGTAATAATACATGCTACAATGGTAATGGCAGGAAGAATATTGCTAATTACAGCAGCTTTAGAGGCTGGTAGATATTTAGCTGGAAAATGGCCAGCATTATATGGATCTTTTTTAAGAAATCTATTTCAAGGCGCTTTTGTTTTAATAACTCTCAATGATGTTACCGGAGGCGTTATTGGAGATTACGTGACAGGCTTTGTTAATAAAGCTGTAAGAAAAGGATTTTTACATAATAAAAATCAAGCAGCTTTATATTTAGCTCGGAGATATCATAAAGAAGTTGGTATGATAGATGATCCTACGAATGAACATTATGTAGCTGGCTATATCTCGAGTGGCGATATCGACTTTAAATATGGGGCCGGTCCTGATGATTATATCGAAGGGTTTGCAGTCATTAAAAGAGGAAATGTTGATGGAACACATGGTTATGGATTAAGAAAAACAATAGCTGTACATGGTGGGAATTTGGAGCAAGATGGTCTTAATCAATGGTTATACAACTCACACCGTTTAAATGGTGGAATGCGTGAATTAACAGGGATCAATCTTGAAACGGGATTACCTCTCAATGAAGAATTATTAGCAAGAAGAATCAGACAGGCTATGAATCCTGTTGAAGGTAACCCATCAGCAGTGTGTAAAAATTGTCAGTCACGATTTGATACAGACGACTATATATACCAATCAGGTAATCTTGTGATTGTTTTTAACCATGAAGGTAGTTTCCAAAAGGCAAGATTGGAGTGGCAACCCCATCACGGAGTATAACGATGCAGATACATGAAATAAAAATGAAGATTCACGTCAATGACGAATACAAAGAGCGTTTAGAAAAACGGCCTTGGCTTATTGAACAGGGACAATCTCGATGTGCTATCGGAGGGTATCTTGACGTTAGGATAGGTCCTCATATTCTATATGCCGAAAACGATTCCACAGAGCTAGATGGTAATTATATGGAGGGTGACCTAGAACCTACAATTCAACACCTATTGTCTGCTTGTGTTGCCTTTGTTAGCACTGAAATACAAGAAGTTTGGGTCGAATTGATGGACCGGGGACTGAATTTTATCATTACAAAACTAGATATTAACGATCTGACCTTACAAGTCAAAGCTTCTTTTCCAATAGATTCAAAGATAACATTCGCATCGTACAAAGTAACATTGGCTAGCCTTTTAAAAGAAACTATAGATATATCAAAGAATTATATAAATAGTTTGGAAAAATTCATTCAAAAGGATAACAGGCTATTAAAGTTAACAATAATGAATGATGATTTGCTTGAACGAATCAGGATTATAGAATCTTCTGAAACATATCAGAAGCTAGTAGGGTAAAAATAGTGCCCATCCGCCGCCGTGCTGGCCGGGCTGCTGGTGACGGGCTTGGTCTGGAAGAACTGGTACCGCAAAGACGACGACCCGACCCCTGCCGCCAGGATTCCCGAGGGCGTGAGCCAGGGAGCGGGCGCGAGCGAGGGCGAGGCAGTGGGTGAGAGCAGCGTCGAGGGCGAAGTGCTGGAGGGCGAGCAGGTATAGGTATAGAAGTGGAATCAAGTTTACATATTACCGAATATAAAATCGGAATATTTTAATACGTCCTAAATGTAAAGCTGGATTTACCTACCAGAATCGGTAGGAGGCGATTACCATGAAAAATCGGTGGTCAAGATCCTCGGCTAAGTCTGTTCTTACTTCGGTGCTTGCAGTTATCATGGCGGCAATTATTGTACTCCCTGGTCTAAACGCGGGGACCGGAGGTTATGTACTTGATGTCGATGTGAATGATATAGTCAACAATGACAACACCTTCACTTATGAGTTTGGAAGCTGGGGCTGGAGTGGGCTCCGATTCACGAACTTGGAAGGAGTGATTTTCCCCGTTACCCTCGAGGTAAATTTTTCTGGTGGAGTAGAAAGTGCCTTAATTCGAGAATGGGAGGTTGGAGGTGTTGTTGTAGAAACCAATCATTTAGGCAATCTACCCGGTGGAGTAAATACAACAGTGTTGATAGGGATAACCGAACCGGATCCTATACCGGTATTGAGATTTCAATCCAGTAAAGGTTTAGAGGTATCGGTAAAACTCTATGATTCCACCTCTGTACCAGAGGGCGGATTAACAATATTGAGTAAAACGATGATTCAAACGCCAACGGGTTTCATCAGTGAATTTAAGTTTCCAAGTGATATTGCATATACTGTTACTATTTCAGGCATATCATTTGGTCAATCGGTTACATTTATTGGAGTGGTAGATGATAATATCGTTCAATATAATACAATATCATCTAGTGAGCAGAAAACATTATTTGTACGAGCTAGTGGAGTTAGTGGTTTAAACCTATTTCGTTTTGTAAGCCAAGATTTCACAGCATTCACGGCAGTTATTCAGCCTGCTGAAGGATACGATGGAAATGATGTCATTCCCAATAATCCAAGACCCTTCGATGTGGTTGATGGCCAGCTAATTGTATATGAAATGGAAACATATCCCGGCGAGTTTGATGATTATACTTTTTATGATAATGAAGAAGAATACACAATTTTTTCATACAGAACAGCACACCCTTCAATTCAATCCCAGGAATTGGTTCAAAATATCCGATTAGGGTTTGATGTCTCTGTCAATGAAGTTGAATATACTGTAACGGTACAAAATTATCAGTATTTATTAAATAGGCAATGGGATTCTTCGATGTTTATTGGTTTAACCGACTCAGTTGATGCTACCGGCTCCTTTGAGATAACACAATTTTGGATTGACGAATCGGTTTATGTTCAACCGGTCATAGAAGAATTCCAATTAAATGGATTGGTTTCAGGAATTACATCTGAAGATCAAGATCGAGATGGCATCCCAAAGGTAACATTTTGGGCCAATGACCTTACGATTCGTCCCGAGGAAGGGGGTGGCCAAGGATCTCCATCCGTGAATATATCTCTTAGTCCAAAATATCCATTCTACACCTCTACCGTAGATAATGACGATAACGACCCGACAGTTCCCGATCGATTGGCTGACGTTGACAACGATGGTTTTTCGGTATTAATGGAAATCTATTCGATGGGCACCGATCCTTTTAGTTATAATTCAGGCCCTTCCTCGTCGCAAGAGGACAGTGACGGTGATGGTCTAAGCGACGCTACAGAAAGTGATTTGGGTACAGACCCATATGACCGCGATAGTGACGACGACCATTTCGAGGACGGAGCGGAGTACAATTACTGGGTCTCTCGCGTTGGTGAGGAGAATATAGATCAAGATATCGACGGTGGAGGGCAAGCCTATCTTCTCGATTCTGACAGCGACATTGCCTGGCAAAGCGATGATAGCCAACGGACGTTTGAATATTACAATTATAGCTATCAAGACCTCAATTGGGAGTTATCGTCACTGACCACCTATTACATCGAAGAAAATGAACTGGATGGTATTGAGGTTCTCCGGCATTTTACCGACCCTCAACTCACAGATACAGATTCCGATAATCTGGATGATGGATTAGAGGTATTGATATGGTCTGTACAAGGCTATGACAATGAACAAGATATCGATGATGATGGAATTTGGAATGTCTTCGATTCAGATAGTGATAATGATTTGATCGACGATGGTGATGAGATAATAACGATGGTTGAACGTCAGGATAAATTAATTGCTGAACTCGGAATATCAATACCTGTACTTGATTACTATTACTGGTTTGTTCTTGAGATGAACTGGGTTAATTACTCTGGAAAATATCCATTTGATTTCATAGAAATCGAGGAAGGAAAGATAATATCCCCTTGGGGAAATTATAGCAGGATACATGAAATCCCCGTCCCTGTTCTAATATCTGCTTTTTCCGATAGTGATGGTGACGGATTATCGGATGCCTTGGAAATCGCAGTATATTATGATGGTTCGATAGGAATCGGTGATGGTCCCGACGATCACCATTTACCATCCTGGAATGATCTTCAAGTTGAAAGTCCATATTATCTTAATCCACTATTGAATGATACAGATTTAGATGGATTGGATGATAATATTGAGTATCAATCGACTCTTCTACTTCCGGTATTGGCGGATTCTGATTTAGATTATATCCCGGATGGTATTGAGGACGAAAATAACAACGGCATTTGGGATGTGGGTGAGATAAACGCCACAAATCCAGATAGCGATTTCGATGGGATAGATGAATGGTTCGAGATAAAATATGGTCTAGACCCGTTGGATGCCTCGGATGCCGATGAGGATCCAGACAACGATGGTTACGATTTTGACCGGGACGGGTCAATATCCTCCCTTGAGCGGCATACTAATTGGTGGGAGTTCCAGGGTAGAACTGATCCCTGGGTCAACGACACCGACAACGATACCATGTTTGATGGATTTGAAGTCCGCTATGGAATTAAAGCCATCGGACGTATGGGTGATGACCGTCTTGAGGACCCTGATGAAGATGGTCTTTTAAATATCGAGGAATATGATAATGGTACTAACCCCAACGATCCCGATCATGATGACGACGGTATGCCCGACGGTTGGGAGGTCAAATACGATTTTGACCCCCATGATCCCTCTGATGCTGCAGAAGATACAGATGAGGACGGTTATGATTCAAATCGTGATGGGCAAGTTACCGGAAACGAATTATTCACCAATCTGGAGGAATATCAAGAAGGAACTCACCCGAGGAGGGAAAATACCGATTGGGATGGTATGCCTGATGGCTGGGAAGTTTATTATGACTTAGATCCTCTTTGGTATTTTGATAGATGGAAGGATTATGACTGGGATGAGTTACCCAATTTCAAAGAATATGAGGCCGATACAAGTCCTTTGAATTGGGATACTGACGATGACAGAATGGGAGATGGTTATGAGGTAACATACGGTCTAAATCCACATTACGATGATTCCACTGAGAATCCTGATGATGACAGTTACGAAACTGTTATTATGGACAATTATCTTGAATCCTGTTATTGGACTGATCCTTTTGATCCCGATACTAATAATAACAGCCTCACAGACGGAGAAGATGTTTATCTTGGTAATGACCCTCTAATACAAGATGACGATGGGGACGGGTTGGGAAATTGGTATGAAGAGAATGTAGCAGAAACTGATCCTTATGACAATGATACAGATGACGATGGATTGTATGATGGTAACTATTCTATAAATAATGGCAATCTATACCGTTATATGGGTGAGTGCGCTCTTGAAACTAACGCAACGAATGAAGATACAGATTATGATGGTTTAAAGGACGGAATTGAGGTTTTCACTCACGGTACAAATCCATTATTAAGAGATACGGATCGTGATGGTCTTGATGATGACATTGAAATAAATGGTTGGACGGTGTATGCAATAGTAAATCAAGACGAACTAGAGGATGTAATTGAAGCTGAAGAAAATGGCGAAGAAGATCTTACGCAATACATGTCATCCTGGGATGAAACATCCAACCCGACGTTATCCGATACTGACGATGATGGCTTAAGCGACTACTGGGAGTATTTACTGAGAAGCGATCCTCGGGATTCCGATACAGATAATGATAATAAAGCTGATGACTTTGATGATGAGATAACAATTTATGAAGGCGATGGACCTGATATCTGGATACTGCCGGGAAGCGGTAAACCTGCAAGATCAATGACATTTACGATATATTATGATATTTCGGATAGAAATGGCATATCCAAAGTTGAGTACTTTAACGTAAAGACAGGGCATGTATGGATATCATATAACTATCCCACTAAACCAAATCAAATAACAAGTGATATTAATGGAAGACATCAATTTAGTATCGGTGTTGGTGATAGTTTCGACCTAGCCGATGTATGGGTTAGGGCATATGATGGATACGGGACACCTGAAGAAACAGTTGCGGTTGCGACTTCTAATTTCTTTGATGTGATTGGACAAGCAATTGGCCAATTAGCACTGGTTGTCGGACCCTATGCAGGGTATTACGCCGGAGAGTGGTATGCATTTGCTGAGATGTTCCAAGGTGCCGCCGCTTTAAGACACTTAGGAGAAATATTTAACAGTGGAGCCTCTATTGCAACAATGATGAGGGAAGATGGAATTGTAGCTGGTGTCACGTCGGTTGTAGATGGCCTCAAATCTTTTATCGTGAACGAATGCGAAGAAGATAACCCATTTGATGATGGGTCAGGTGACCACCAAGCTTTCAAAATCCAATGGTATGCTGGCTATATAGCTGGCATGGTCGTTATGACGATACTTGGTATAGCGGCTGCAAAAGCATTTGCAGAATCATTAACAACTGGAGTCAGAGCACTTACATTGGGAGCTAGACTAGCATCTGAACTCGAAGGATTGACAGCAGCAGGCCGGGTTATCGCGGTTCTGAAAATGGCTCTAACTTCAACGATAGCAAAAAGGATGGTTATTTATTCTGCTGCATTTTATACTGGTTATTTAGCTGCCGATTTCTGGCCCGATATCTTTGCAGATTTTTTCGATAAAGGTTTCGCCGGTGCCTTTGTAATCTTTCAGATTAAGCAATATACTGGATTTTCGAAAGGTCAGATAAAAACACTAAAAAATAGATTGAAAGGAGTACCAAAAACAAGACATCCAGCGGCTTTGCAAAATCATTACAGAACAATGCATGCTTTAAATGACCTTGATGGTAATTATCATTCACAAATACATGATCTTAAAGCAGTATATGCAAAAAAACATCAAATATCAAATTCTCCTAATCATAAATACGATGTAATAATTGATAATCAAGCAACTACAAAAACCCACTCAGAAATTATGCAAGTATTACGTGATCGCAATAAAAAAATAACCGGGCCGAACGGCGGTACTCAAAGAGTAAAAATTGATTTAGATCCTCCTGATGGCTACAATAACGGTGCTATATATATTTATCAAGATCCTGCCCAAGGAAAAACCATTCTTGAAATATCATATTCCAATAAAGATTTGAACGGACAGACTACTAATTATGCAAATTATGGTGTCCATCAGCATGGTGATTTGCCTGATACAGACTTCTTTAATAATAGACTTAATGCTGACGATGTACATTTAAACTTTAGGCATAAAGATTTGCCCAGTAATGTTAATAATCATATCAAGTTATATGAAACCATACCAAATGGTAACATACACATTGTAGATTTGTTTGAAGATTTTACAGGTATCAAACCTTAAAATATAAAATAGATGATAATATGAAACAGAAAATTCAACGCATTAATAAAGATCATATATCATTAAAAATTCCGCTTGCATACCACCAAGAAGGTCAGTTTCAAAAACCTTCATATGGACTCGATATAAATATTTTTAATGGTACATATTTTCGATTTAGAATATTTCATAATATTGATGTTCTATGGCGATTTGATCTCAAATGGCATATATCTTTATTGGATATTCTAAATAAAACATTTGATGTCAATCACATTTTACTATTAGAGTACTTTGTAATACAACCATTCGGAGATGATGACATACAAGTTGGTGCCTCATGGCCTTCTGAGAGAGTAATTTACAATTATTTAAATGAACATCATGAAGAGTTACCGTTTTGGATTCGAAGATATAAAAATGTCGAGTACCAACCGTATTATCTTTTAAAATTTGCCAATTTTCATAAATTTTTACAGCACCTTAATAATCAGATAGACATTACACGGGAAGCTAGAGCCGATACCGGAGTTAAACTACCAGAGGAATTCTCATATTGGTTATTGTTATTCCACAATTTTAATGACTCTCATTATCTACAAATAAGTTATAATTGGGAGGGAGCTTTAAGCTTTGAGATGCCTGCTATGCCGTTATTAATTAATGACTTAAAAACATCTGATTCGCCCCAATATCGTCGGAACACAATCCCCGTATCACAGTTGAAAAAATTCGTTAAAATAGCTTTAGATTTTCTAAGGGAGGAGGAAAGGTATGATGAAGTTTATAACTTAATTAACGAAAAATTAGAGGATGCATGCAAATAGAAATTCGCGCGGTGGTAGTAAGGAAGCTTACCTAAAGTTAGGATTTGAATATCACACGCCATTATGGAGACCGCACAATCAACACGTTAAAAAAGCCTCATACGGGTTAGGTATCGATAAATATGATGGGGATCAATTGAGCCTTTGGGTTTTTCATACAGCCGGTGTTCCCTGGCGCTTTGACTTGATTTGGCATACCACATTCTTTGAAAGATTAAGAACTGCGTATGATCTCAATGAGGCTATCGTCATTGATTTTGAATATAGGTATCCTATTGGAGAATATAAACAAGAAATTGCTGGAGTTTGTGAAAAATTGGTTCGTGAATTTATTGAAGATAAAGCAAAAAAGCCACCGAATTGGGTGAAAGATCCTACAAACGTCTTTACCTGTCGCTTTATACAATTTGAGATTCTTATTAGATTCTTTCAAGAACTTGGTAATAAAATCAATCTTGAACGTAAACCTTCCCTACCGGCATTAGTATACGAAATGATACTTTTTAATTCCTATAGTGACCGACGCTATCTCCAGTTGATGTACAACTGGGAGGGTGGATTAAGATTCGAAATACCTTCAATGGAATCCTTGAAAAATGATCTTGAAAAAGATAATAGTCCAAAGATATATAGAGGTACAATACCCATTGAAAAATTAGAAGAATTTATGAAATTAGCTTTGGAATTCATGAAGAAGGAACATTTATTCGATGAGGTTTATGAACTGATAGTGGCCAACTTGAATAAGATTAAAATTTCTAAGTAAACGGGTGGCGTCGAGGTCTTCCTTTGCCATGGCTAATAGGATCTGGACTTCACGCTCTGAGCCGCTCAAAGGGCGAAACCCTCCTTCAAAGCCCTTTTCAACACTGACGGCAGGTTATCGGGATCGATCTCCTCATGGCCCAGAATGACAGGAGCGATGAGCAGGTCATATCGCAGCCCGATGGGATAGGTGATCTCCGAGAGCCGGGGTATCTCGGCCGCCGGCGACTTAAGACCCTCCAGCACCACCAGCAGGTCCAGATCGGAGTCGGGCTTGGCCTCACCCCTGGCCCGCGAGCCGAAGAGGTAAAGTTGGCGCAGGCGGCGACCGTAGCGGGCTCGCAAGCCCTCGCTGAGTTCGCTCAAAGCCCGGCGTTCCCGGGCCGAGAGGTGAGGCAGATGTTGAACCAGCTTCGCGGCCTCGGCGGCCTTCATACCAATATAAAAGGTAAGCAGGCTATTAGCTTTTACTGCCGATTTCGATCCTGTGAGATTTTGTCTCTATGCGCTCAGTCCCCTGTGGTCGTATCTAATCTAGCCTTGTTCCTTCAGCCACCGCGCAAAGGCCTTGAACTGGGGGCTAGTGGCCTCATAAAATTGCTCGAAGGCAGCGGTCTCGGTGGTAGTCTCCAATGCGCCCGCCTGGAGCATCTTGCGTATCCCTACCTCATGGTCACGCTTATGGCGGGCCGAGACGCAGTCGGTAGCCACATGGACCTGATAGCCCCGGTGGAGCAGGTCGTGGACCGTCTGGCTGACACAGATGTGGGTCTCGATGCCGGCGATGAGGGCTTGCCTTCGCCCGGCCTGAGCGTGGGCGGCCATGGCGGCCTCGAAATCGGGGGCTCCGCAGCAGCTAAAGACCGTCTTGGTCAGAGGGCTGTATTCGGGCAGCAGGGCCAAGACCTCGGGATCGGTGGCGCCAAGTCCTTTGGGGTAATGCTCGGTCACGATTACAGGCACATCCAGGTGTCCGGTGGCCTCCAGCAGGATTGCCAGCCTGTCTATGAGCCGCTCGGGCTTGCGGCACATCCGAAACAGGGTGCCCTGAAGGTCGATGATGATCAGCACCGTGGTCTCGGCGTTGAGCAGGACCGGGTGGCGTTGGGGGCCTGACGTTTCGTCCTCGGGGGCCATGGGCTCAGGCTCACCGGCCGGCGAATATCCGCTCTACCAGCCATGCGGCGTCGAAGGGCATGATATCATCATACTCCTGGCCCAGGCCTATGAAGGCGATGGGTCGGCCCACGGCGTGGGCGATGGAGAGGGCAGCGCCGCCCTTTGCGTCCACATCCACCTTGGAGAGGATGACCCCGTCAATGCCCACGGCATCGTGGAATTGGCTGGCCTGCTCGACCGCGTCATTGCCTGCCAGGGCGTCACCCACGTAGATGATGAGGTCAGGCTCGGCGATCCGCTTGAGCTTGGTCATCTCCTGCATGAGGTTCTTGTTGGTCTGCATACGTCCGGCTGTGTCGATGAGCACGACATCGCGGCCCTTGGCCCGGGCATGCTCGATGGCGTCATAGGCCACCGCCGCGGCATCGCCGCCCGACTTGTGTTTGATGATACGCAGACCCAGATTCTCGGCATGGATGGTAAGCTGCTCGATGGCTCCCGCCCTGAAGGTATCTCCGGCGGCCAGCACGACCGTTCGGTCCATGGATTTGAGCCAATGGGCCACCTTGGCAATGGACGTGGTCTTGCCGGTGCCGTTGACCCCAACGAACATGACCGCCAATGGCTCGTCACTCTTCTTCAGCAGGATGCGGGGATCGAAACGCTGGATGGAGAGGACCTTGATCAGGGCGGCCTTGAGAGCCTTCTCGATGGTGGGACCGATCTCCTTTCGGGAACCGACCCTGACCCCGATGAGCTCCTGGCTGACCCGCTCCTTGATGACCTCCACCACATCGATGGAGACGTCCGATTCCAGCAGGGCCAGCTCCAGTTCCCAGAGCAGATTATCCAGGTGCTTGGCCTTTATCCTGGCCCCTTTCTCGCCCTCGCCGACCTTGAATTCCTCGTAATCAAGCTTCAATTCCGGCTCGCTCTCGGCCAGTTCCTCGGCGGTCTTGTCACCCATGCGAGATAACCGCTCTCTAAGCCGTTTGAACACCTCGATCGCCTCTGATTGATTTAAATATTAATCGTCGTGAATTGGATTGGATGATTATGGTTGGCCTTTGGCCTTTGCGTCCATGTAAGCCCGCTCGACCCTCTCGTTCAAAGCGGCGTACTGTTGTTGCATCGTATTGATCGATTGGGCATACTCCTGCATCGCCTTCTCGGCCTCGTTTATCCGGTTTCCGACACGCTCCATAGCCTCTTCCAGGCTGAGCTCCTGCGAGACCTGGCTGCCCAGGGAGACGATGGCCTTTTTTGTATTTGTCACGGTGCCGAACAGGAATGTGCCCTGACCGATGGGCATTATCAGCTCCTGGCCTGGCTTGGCATTCTTGAGTCCTTCAAGTGTAGCCTGGGAGCGAACATGTTCACGGGTCACCTCTTCCAGTAGGTTCAACTGGGCAGAGAAGGCCTTGATCTGGCTTTCATATTGCTGGAGGGTAGCCAGTGTCTGTTGCATCTCTTGGTCGTTCGTATTGAATCCTCCGAGTTGTGCAATCCCGGGGTGGTTATAAGGTTTGGTGGATAGTGGATAGTGGATAGTGGATACACGGATAACGGATAACACAGGCCGGTGTAACAGGATCAACCCAGTCGCAGATGGCCTTCCTGTTCCAGTTTCCTGATCTGGGGTTGAAGCGCCTCTTTGACCAGGTTTGCAAAAGCTCCACTGCCATTTCCCCGGCCGCCAATATCCAGGCTGACCTGGGTCCCGTAGAAGACCGATAGGGATGTATGGGCTTTTGACTGGTGGATCCAGACCTCCTTCAACTCGAGATGAATATACTCAGAACCCGTTCGCTTGGTCTCCTTTCCTTCTATCTCCATTCCATCTTCCGCTTCCCCTGTTCCTTCATCATTCCCATTTCCATCCCCATTCCCATTTCCATCCCCATTCCCATGAACAATGTGGGTTCCAGGTCCAATAATGTATCTGGCAACCTCCTTCCAGTAACCAAGGCAGGGCCAGACCCTCAACTCGGTAGCTTCAACATCGAATCCTTCAGACAGTATCGAGACCAGTTCTTCAGCCACCTGCTCGCCCCGGATCTTCTTGATCACCACGGCCGGGTTGGCCCTCCTTGAAAAGCCCTGATAGAAGAATGCTCCCCCCATGGAGCCGATGATGGCGGCCACGGAACCAAAGGCCCAGGGGATCAGGCCCAGAGGGCTATCCAGCTCCCACAATCTGGTGGCCATGATAGCGATGAAGAGGATAACGGTGACCACAAGTATGGGCGCCCCGGCCGAGTACCATTCCAGGGCTTCGCTGTGCCAGGGCTCGGGAGGGTCTATCAGAGGGCTCTCCTCATCGGGGGCCATACCACCAAAACAGCGATCAACGGTATAAGCCTGATGGCCGTTCCGAGCCTGACCACCTCCAAGCTCTCCATAATAAAGAAATGCCACAACCCTCTTCAACTCCCCCGCTATTGGATCGGCTTTGCACTTGGACATTATTCCAATTTAATTATGGAATTTGGAGACAAATGATCATGACCGACCGCTGGCAGAATTGCTGGGACGCCGCGCCTGAAATCCACATGCTCCTCAAGGAGAGCCCGACCCTGGAGGCCGCCCGTGAGAAGCTCATCAACTACCTTGTCGCCCTGGACTGGACCTACCGGCGTGACTTTGACAATATCTATTCCTGGGACTACATTCTCTTCAAGGAGGCCATCCGCAGCCTCAACAATATAATCTCCCCGCGCAACGAGCGACTGGCGCAGACCTCGGCCCTGGAGCGTTTATGGCAGGCCGCGGTGAACGGAGATTCAAAGGTGGCCGAAGATTTCATTTTTGAGTTCGTCCACCTCTTCAAGGCCGTCAAAGGTCAGCCCGAGGTCTATCCCTCGCGGATGGTGATGGATAACTCACCCCCGGACTTCGACGCCCTTTCAGGCCGCGAGGCCGGTATAGCCCGCTCCGATTATCTAGATTTGATGGGCCGGCGGATGGACGACCACCTCAAGCGCTATCCCAGCGGCCTTGACCCCGGAATCGTCAAGCTGAGGGCCAAAAACCGCAAGCGAATCCTCGATGTGCTTGGCGGTTCGGACGATGACTGGGAGAGCTGGCAATGGCAGTTCAAGCATGTTTTCATGGACCCGGAGGGCTTGGAGTCTATCAAGCGGATCATCCACCTGGAGCCCCGACAGGACAAGGCTATCGAGTTGGCCCTGGAAAATCAGGTTCCTTTCGGCGTGACGCCCCATTATTTGCACCTGATGGACCCAAAACCCAATGGCCACGATTTTGCCGTGCGGCGTCAGGTCTTCCCGCCGCTAAGCTATGTGGAGAATATGGTGGCCCATGCCCAGGACAGGGAGGTGACCTTCGATTTCATGCGGGAGCGGGATACCTCACCGGCCAAGCTGATCACCCGCCGCTATCCCAAGGTGGCCATCATCAAGCCTTACGAATCCTGCCCCCAGATCTGCGTCTATTGCCAGCGCAACTGGGAGATCACCTCGCCCTTCATGGCCTCGGCCATGGCCCCTGGCGAGACCCTCGATGCGGCCCTCGACTGGTTTGTGGAACACGACCAGATCAACGACGTGCTGGTCACCGGCGGCGACCCCCTGGTAATGGGCGACAAGACGCTTGAGTTTGTCATCCGACGGCTTTGCGAGCTTTCCCATATACGCAGTATCCGCATCGCCACCCGTGTCCCGGTCACCGTGCCCCAGCGGCTGACGCCCGAGATCTGTGAGATCTTCGGCAGCTACTATGAGGTGGGCCAACGCCTGCTCTGTATGGTGACCCATATTTCGCACCCATATGAGATCACCCCCGAGACCGCCCAGGCTATCGCGCGGGTTAGAAGGCAAGGGCTCCAGGTCTATAACCAGCAGGTCTTCACCTTTGCCAACAGCCGCCGCTTCGAGACCACTGCCCTGCGGATGACCCTCAAACAGGTAGGTGTTGACCCCTACTACACCTTCAATATGAAGGGCAAGAGCGAGATCGAGAGTTATGCCGTGCCCGTGGCCCGGATACTCCAGGAGCGCAAGGAGGAGGCCCGCTTGCTGCCCGGTATATTCCGCACCGACGAGCCTGTATTCAACGTCCCCTTTTTGGGCAAGAACCACCTGCGGGGCTGGCAGGACCACGAGCTTATCGCCATCGAGCCCGAGGGACGCCGGGTCTATTCCTTCCATCCCTGGGAAAAGAACATCCAGAGGGTCAGACCTTATATCTACACCGACGTGACCATCAAAAGCTATCTGGAGCAACTTGAAGCTCGGGGCGAGGACCCCGAGGACTACCGCTCTATCTGGTATTATTACTAAGGAGCAATGACCCTGAAGCCCCCTATCGATTGGCTGCTCTCGGGCCCGCCCTGGGTTCGCTACCGCACCCGAATAGATATGCTTGAAGAGTTGAAAGAGACCCCCGAGGTCGAAAGCGCCCGCGAGGCCATGGTCAACCACCCCCGGGTCCAGGCCCTCGTCGCCGATCTGGCCGACTGGCCCGGCTATCCCTTGAAACGCCACAACGACGCCAAACACCCCCTCCACAAGCTGGTCTTTCTGGCCGACCTGGGCGTCAAGGCCGGCGATCCGGGAATTGACCCGGTGATCCAACGGGTTCTCTCCCATCAATCCAATGAAGGCCCCTTCCAGATCAAGATGCAACTCTACAAACGCTTCGGCGGGCTTGAGGGCGAACACGACATCTGGATGGCCTGCGACGCCCCGTTGGTGGTCTATGCCCTGGCCCGCCTCAGCCTGGCCGGGGAGCCCGAGGTCAAAGCCGCCGCCAACCACCTCACAGGCCTGGTGCGCGACAACGGCTGGCCCTGTGCGGCTTCGCCCCTCTTCGGCGGAAAGTTCAAGGGTCCGGGCAGGCGTGAGGACCCCTGTCCCTATGCCAATCTGGTCATGCTCAAAGCCCTGTCGGCCCTGCCCGGGGGCATCGAAGAACCGGCTGCCAAAGCCGGGATCGAAGCACTTCTAAATAACTGGGAGAACCGACGAGAGCGCAAGCCTTTTCTCTTTGGCATGGGCACCGACTTCGTCAAGCTCAAGGCCCCCCTGATCTGGTATGATCTCCTCCATGTTCTGGATGTGCTCAGCCGCTATCCCATTGCGCGAGATGACCCCCGCGTTCAGGAGATGGCCCGGTTGCTGGCAGCGAAGTCGGACGACAAAGGGAGGTTCACTCCCGAGTCCATCTGGATGGCCTGGAGGGGCTGGGATTTCGGTCAGAAGAAAGACCCTTCACCCTGGATCACATTACTCGCCCATCGCATTCTTCAAAGGTTGGGATCATGATACTCGAGGGGATATCAAAAAAGGGTATCGCGTTCCGGATCAGGCCACATATCAAGGCCGATATCGAAGCCCTGCCATCCATTGTATCCCATAGACAGATTATCGAGAACCTGCTGGAGCTACCCTATCCCTACACCCTCGAGGATGCCCGACAATGGGTGAACCGTAACATTCACTCCAGCAAGCACAAGGCCAACAACCTGACCCTGGCCATCGAGGTGGCGGGCAAGCTGGCTGGCGGTATCGGACTGATGGAGATCGTGAAGGGTCACAAGGCGGTCATCGGCTACTGGCTCGCCATGGAATACTGGAGCCAGGGCATAACAACCCAGGCCGTTCGATTATTGGTCGACCACGCCTTTCAAGAGTATGCTCTCTTACGTATCGAGGCCGGTGTATTCGATGGCAACCTCGCCTCCCGGAAAGTGCTGGAAAGGAATGGGTTTCAAATGGAAGGTATCCTCAGGAGGCGGCTGAAGAACAGATTCGATACTATCCATGATGAACGTATGTATGCCAGGTTCCGGGATCAGCCAGACCCAGGAGCCAGCCAGTAATACCGCAATATTATTGTTCATTGTTCTTTTCTATCGACGACAAACCATCATTTCCAGACTGATTCAGGCATGGTCCACATTGATAAATTGGCGGCATGTTGGCGATTATCAACATTAAAAACAAGGTAAACATGTTAAACATGGTTGCAATAGGCCACAAGCAAACCAAGTAATATTTGAACAAAAAAGTTGAAATCATACGTTCCATTCCGGAACTATGACCAAGCGACTTCTACTGGTCTCCAACTCGACCCAACATGGTAGTGGATACCTGGACCATTGCGCCGATGAGATTCTGAGTCTACTGGAGAACAAGAACGATAGGGTTCTTTTCATACCCTACGCCCGACCTGGTGGAGTTAGCCATGAAGAGTATGCCGGCAAGGCCCGGGAGCGATTCGCCAAGATGGGTTTCGAGCTCGATTCGGTCCATGATTTTGATGATCCGATTAAGGCTGTGAACAGTGCCCGAACCATCTTCATCGGTGGAGGGAATTCATTCGTTCTTCTCGACGAATTGTATAAAAAGGAATTGGTCGAGCCGATTCGCCATCGGGTTCTCAAGGAAGGGGTTGTGTACATCGGTACCAGCGCAGGATCCAATGTTGCCACGCCCTCCATCAGAACCACCAATGACATGCCCATTTGCCAGCCACCGGGTTTCGGTGCTCTGGATCTCGTTTTGTTCCAGATCAACCCCCATTACCTCGACCCGGAACCCGACTCAAAACACCAGGGCGAGACCCGGGAGCGCCGTTTGATGGAATATCAGGTGTTCAACGACACACCGGTCATCGCCCTGCGCGAGGGCTCCATGCTGCGGGTCGAGGGCGACCGCATGTGGCTGAAGGGCACGACAGCGGCCAGGGTCTTTCGGCGTGGGCGGGAGCCGGAGGAGTTCGAGCCGGTATGTGTGATGGATTTCATGTTGGATTCGTGAGTCAAGAGAACCAATAATCCATCCTGCCAAACCTTTTGAGATAGAACAAAGTTATCGGTCCTCATGGACCACCTTTCTACCCTCACCGAGGCCGCCCTCCGCAAGCTGGCCGCCAACGAGTCCTTCCAGCGCGGTGAAATCTATTACCACGACGGGTCAGTGCTGGAGCTGGAGCGGCGGGGCAACCAACTCCTGGCCCAGGTGGAGGGCTCGGGCTATCAGCCCTATGGCGTCACCTTAACCTTCGACGCCGCCGGTCTCGTCGAGGCCGACTGCACCTGCCCTTACGACTGGGGAGGCGCCTGTAAGCACATCGTGGCGGCGGCTCTGACCTATATCCACGAGCCCGAGGAGATCATAGAGCGGCCCACCGTGGAAAGCCTGGTGGAGGGGCTTGACCACGGGCAGTTGCGGAAACTGGTGGTGAAACTGGCCGAGGGCCGGCCCGAATTAGCCGATATTATGGAAAGCCATCTGTTGACCCAAAAGGCCTCTCAAAAGGAAGCCGCGACGGAGCTGGAGGAGCCTTCCGGCAAAGGCCGTAAAGGCCGCAAGCGCCATAAACCCCTGAACCCGGCCCCCTTTCGCAGCCAGGTGCAAAACCTCTTGCACAGCCTCGACCGCATGAGGCCTTCCGAGGCCTACTGGCACGTAGGCGGTGTCGTCAACGGCCTGCGGGAAGTGTTGGGTCAGGCTCAGCCTTTCCTCGACGCCGGCGACGGTGAGAGTGCCCTGGTCATCCTGCAGGCCCTCACCGAGGAATACCTCAAGGGCTGGACCTGGCTGGACGGTTCCGACGGCGAGACCGGAGAACTCTGGTACGAGCTGGCCCGGCCCTGGGCCGAGGCTCTCCTGAGCGCCGACCTGACGGAGAAGGAGCGGGAAGATTGGGCCGAGCGGCTGACCAAGTGGCAAGAGGATCTGGACGACTATGGATGCGAGGAGGCCCTAGCGCCCGCTATTGAGACCGCCGAAAAGGGCTGGAAGGACCCTCATTTACAACTGCTACTGAAAGGTGGAGCTCCGGCTGGAAAGAACCCCAAGGTAGCAGCGGAGGCGGGAGATGAGGAATGGGAAAAAGGGGATGATGATGAGGTTGATGAGGAAAACTGGTCCCAAAGCTACCATGGCGAGGACACGCTGACCCTGGCTCGCCTGGCGGTACTGGAGCGGCAGGGGCGTTCGGCTGAATACCTCAACCTGGCTGCCGCCACCGGCCAGCGTGAGTGTTATGGCGCCATGCTGGTAAAGCTAGACCGACTGGAGGAGGCCCAAGAGTACGGGTTAGCTACCCTGACTACTCCCGCCGAGGCCCTGGACCTGGCAAAGATTCTGCGGGAACACGAGCATATCGAGGCCGCCCTTGAAGTGGCCGAACACGGGCTGGAGCTGGAGGGGGCCGGATGCGCCTCGCTGGCCGAGTGGCTGCGGGATTTCGCCGCCGGCGCCGACCGGCCCGAGCTGGCGCTTGAGGTTGCCATGATCGCCTTCCGGGAGACCCCTGAGCTGACCAATTATCTGGCCGTGGAGTCCCTGGCCGGTGAGGGCTGGCCCGACCTCAAAGCCCGTTTGCTCGAATACCTGGAGCAGAAGCCTCCCCAGGGGTTTTTCGGGCCGTCAGCCAAAATCGAGATCTACCTGCACGAGGGACTGGTGGAGCAAGCCGTCAGGGCCGTGGATGAAGGCGGTTCTCCTGGCTACGACACCCTGGCCAGGGTAGCCGAGGCCGCCGCCGACAGTCATCCCGACTGGGTCATCGCCCAGTGCCGC
>CAYSUX010000003.1:23344-34903 GCA_964434315.1 uncultured archaeon | reverse complement strand
GGTCGCAAGAGTGATTCGCCCCCCGGTCACGGCTCTGACCTCCGGGCCGGTCGCGTTCCCGGCCTGCGGGCCGCGGCGACCCCCCCGCGTGGTTGCGCAGATGTGGGGCAGGGGCTGGGGCCGTGGCCGTGACAGCCACACCAGCCGATGTCCGACGCGGTAGCACATAAGGCAATTGACCGACTAAAATGAACCTCCGCACAACTGCTCTTCTCCTCCGAATGGGCCTGCGCAACGCCGCCCGCCGCAAGTCCCACGGGGCCATCCTCATCCTGGGCCTGATGCTGGGGACGGCGCTCATCTCGGCCTCCCTGGGTCTGGGTGACTCGCTCGAACATCATATGGAGCAGGCGGCCTACCGTCGTCTGGGCGAGGTGGACCTGGCCGTCACCTCCCACCGCTTCTTCAACGAGTCCCTGTTCGAGGCCCTGGTCCGGGACGATGAGGTGGCGAGGCTTACCGACCATATCGCCCGGCTCATCGTGGGTCAGGCGAGCCTGCGCAACCCGGGCACCGGTCAGACTGAGCCAGGCAGCCAGTTGGTGGGCTTTGGCGACCGCTTCCTGGCATTGGGTGGCTTCACGGCGGTTGATGGGGACCCGGGGCTACCGGATGGGCCGGGGCTGCCGCTCAGGGTTTTCATCAACGAAAGAGGGGCGAACGAACTGGAGCTGGACATCGGGAATACCCTGGAGCTATCCCTTCCCGACCCAGCCTTCTCCTGGGAATCGATATACGACAGCCGGACCGGTGAGAACATGGTGACCTTGACCGCCACCGTCACCGCCATCGTGGCTGATGAGGGTCTGGGCTGTTTTGACCTGACGCCCGGAAACCCCGATAGGGCCAGGGTGTTCATGGACCTGGAGAGGCTTCAGGATGAACTGGACCAAAAAGAAAGGATAAACACCATCGTCATATCCAATATCGGCGACCGGGGAGCCGGAGTCTCAAAGAGCTCCCTGGTCAGAGATCTGGTCATTTCGAGCCTGGACGAGGCCATCGGCGCCAGGGAGGCCGGGCTTGTCGTGGAAATGGACGGCTATGTTCGGATAATCTCCGATGATATCTTCCTGGCTGATGACCTCCTGGAGCTACTGAGGGCTAAACAGGATGACATCGAGGGTCTGGAGGCCATTTCACCGACCCTGGTCTACTTTGTCAGCTCGATGATGAGAGGCGATGACCCCGGTGCCGGCAGTGCGAGAGATGGCAATGTGGGAGATGGCAGTAAGGGAGATGGCAGTAAGGGAGATGGCGATGCGGGCCATATATCCTATTCGACCGTCGCCGGCATTGATCTTGAGCTGGACAGCCCCTTCGGACCATTCCTGGCCAATGATACCGGGGAGCCCTTCACCGGCGGACTGGAGCCGGGCGAGATGCTCATCACCAACTGGACCGCCGGGGAGCTGGGCGTCGGGGTGGGCGAGAGCGTCACGGTCTCCTACCTGGTCCTTAACCACCGCTTCGAACTCGCGACCCTTCAGGCCAATTTCACCGTCAAGGGGATCGTGAAGCTGGAAGGCAAGGCCCATGACGAGGCCCTGATGCCCCGGTTCGAGGGCATTGAGGGGATGGAGAGCTGCTCGAGCTGGGATCCTCCCTTTCCCATCGACATGGAGACCGTCACCGACGCCGATATCGATTACTGGCAGGAATACAAGGGCACCCCGAAGGCCTACATCGACCTTCAGGAGGCCCAGGGGTTGTGGGGCAACGACCTGGGCGAGCTGACGGCGTTGAAGCTCAAGGCCGGTCCCGGGAGCGAGGAGGAACTGGCAGGCTCGGTCATGACCTTCCTGGATTCCAGGTACGGTGCCCGGGAGGTGGGGATATCGGTCCGAACTGTGAAGGAAGATGCCCTGAGCTCGGCCGAGCGGATGGACCTGTTACCGGCGATGTTCATGGCCTTCTCCACCTTTGCCATCCTGGCCGGGCTTCTGCTGGCCGCGAGCACTTTCGGGACCCTGGCCCTGGAGCGACAATCGGAGCTGGGCGTCTGCCGGGCCCTGGGTTTCAAACAACGGGACCTGACAGTGTTGCTGGTCGGTGAGGGAGTGGCCTATGCCGCGCTGGCCTCCATCTCGGGGGCTTTCCTGGGCCTCCTGTTGACCCTGGCCCTGATCCGCGGCGCCGACGGGGTCATCGACAACGCGGCCGGCGGGACCCTGACCTTCCATTACGAGCTGTCCAGTCTGCTCATCGCCATCGCCACGGGGCTGGCCATCGCCTTGCTGACCCTGGTGCTTGTGGCCCATCTGCTCGGTCGCAGACCCATCGTCCAGGCCATCCAGGAGCGGCAGGACCTTACCGACCGGGATCTGGGCAACCTGCGTCACCTGGGGGGAGGTTTGACCCTGGTGGGTATTCTCATGCTTCCGGTCATCCTGGCGACAGAGGGCGACGGCCGTTACCTGCCCGGATTGATGGCGCCCTCACTGATGATAACTGGACTGTCCTACGCCTGCCTGGGGAGATCCCGGCAACGTTTCGCCCACTCCCTGGGGGGGCTCTCGCTACTGCTCTATACCCTCGTTTTCTCCCTTGGCGCCTTCGGTCAGGCTGATGTTCCGCTCATGGGCCTTTTCGTGCTCAGCGGCCTGATGCTGGTCCTCGGCGGGCTGTTGTTCACACTGCCCAACCTGGAGGGGCTCATCCTCCGGTTCCAGCGGGCTACCGCCGGATGGTGCTCACCGGCCCTGAAACTCTCGCTGCTCTATCCGACACGCAGGCTCGGCCGCGCGGCCCTTACCGTGTCCCTCAACGCCCTGGTGCTCTTTCTCATGATCTCGCTGTCAGTCACCGTGGCGGTCCAGGAGCGGGGCCTGGAGGAGGCTGCCCGGGTGCAGGGCGGGGGCCATGACATCGTCGGGGAGACGACCCATCCGGTCTATCTGGATCTCACCGATCCGACCCAGCTCGACGAGGCCGGCATCGAAGCCCCGGTGCTCGGGAACCTGGAGATACAACAGGCCCGGAAGGTGGGTCAGGAGGGGGCGACCTGCTCCAATCTGGATCCCGGGTTATCCCCGGCTTTACTGGGGGTCTCGGCGGCCTTCTGGCTGGATAGCGACTTTCAGTTCCAATCACCCGACACCGATGACCCCGCCCGGCTGTGGGCGCTACTGGACCGTGATATGGACCCGATCCCGGTATTCGTCGATCACAACACCCTGCGCTGGCTGCTCCAGGGTGAGCTGGGTTCGGTGTTCGAGATCCAGGACCAGGCCGGACAAGGTCGGGAGGTGGTGGTGGTGGGCATCATCAGGTCCACCATCCTGACCGCCACCTTCATCATGTCGGAGGCAAACCTGGATCGGCTCTATCCCACCACGGCGGCCTACAGATACTATCTCTTCAAGGTCCCCTCCGGCGCGGCGGTCGACCAGGTCGCCCGACAACTGGAATCGGAGCTGTTCATTCTCGGCATGGATACCGAGACGGTTCTGGAGGCGGTGAAGCGGTCCATGGGCTACGAGCACTCCTTTATCGCGCTGTTCCAGGCCTTTCTGGCCCTGGGCCTCGTCATGGGCCTGGGAGGGCTGGGCATGGCCGCCCTCAGGTCGGTCATCGAGCGCGAACGGGAGGTCGGGATACTGCGGGCCCTGGGCTTTGACCGAAAGGAGGTATTGAGGATGTTCATGTTCGAGAGCTCTTTCATCGCCACAATGGGAATCCTGGTCGGGGTCTTCGTCGGCCTCGGGTACTCATGGATGACCTTTTCGGTGTGGGACAGCGGATACCGGTTCACCATACCCTGGCTTTCGGTGACGGGCGTCGTTATCGCGGTCCTCTGCGCCTGCCTGCTTGCCGCCGTCTACCCGGCCTTGCGAGCCTCCCGCAGACCCCCGGCCGAAGCCCTGAGATGGATTGGTTGAGGGGATTTTCCCGATACTGTCGGTAGGTCGGTCAGGCGATTAAGGGAAGTCGCCCACCGGACCCCGGTCCGGCCCCCGCTATCCGGAACGATGTGGTGCCCGGTCGACTTCGTGGCCGACATGGGAATGGAATGGTCAGCGCCAGCTCCGTCAGCATCGAGGGAAGGTCCCGGTTGACCCGGTCCGAACCCGGTCAGGGAAGGGAGCTTGGTTAGGTTACGGGATGGAAGGAAGGAAGAGAGGGAGAGGGAGCTTGGTTGGGTTACGGGATGGAGGGAGGGAGGGATATGAAGGTGCAAAAGCCGTAATAGCCCCCCGCCCCCTGCTCTAGACCATGCACAGTATAACCCGTCGCTTCACCTTCGACATGGGTCATCGGATAACCAACACCCGTTGCTACAATCCCCACGGCCACACCTACAAGCTGGAGGTCACCGTCAGCGATGTTCTGGACGAGTGCGGAATGGTGATGGATTTCGTGGATCTGAACCGGAAGGTGAACGAACTGGTGGTGGATGTCCTGGACCACTCCTTCATCTGCTACAGCCAGGACTCGGTGCTGAGGGACTTCTTCGAGAAGAACGACTTCAAGGTCAATCTCGTGGATTTCGAGACCACGGCCGAGAACCTGGCCGAATGGATCTATCACAAGCTGGTCGGAGGTGGGCTCAAGGTCTCCAGGATCAGGCTCTACGAGACCCCCAATTCAAGGGCCGATTACGTGCCCGATCACGCGCCTGCAGGGTCCGAAGGGAAACCCGGGAGCGGCCCCAGGGTCTCTTCCGAAGAGTCTGATATTTCCAATCAAGATAACAATCCTTTGCCTCTCGGGGGCGATTAGATCTCCAGTGGAAATATGGGGGTCGAGACCGGGTCCACCGACGAGGCTATTAAAAGCCCTGGCACAGACCATGATAAAAAGCCCTACACGATATGTTTCGTCTGCACGGCCAACATGTGCCGCTCGGCCATGGCCCAGGGGCTGATGAAGGAGAGGGTCGCCCGGCATGGCCTGGAAGGTCAAATACGGGTGGTGGGAGGCGGCACCCATGCCGGGATCGGCTACCGGGCCACCAACGAAGCCCGGCAGGTCCTGGCCGACCGGGGCATCGATATCAGCGACCATCGCTCCCGGCCCACCGACACCGCGCTGATGTCCAAGAGCGATCTGGTGCTGACCGCCACATCGGACCAGGTCCGGTCACTGAGCTTCGAGTTCCCGGATCAGGTCCACAAGGTCAACACCCTGCGAGGCTATGGCAAGCCGGACCACTGGCAGGGCATCGTGGACGTGGATGACCCGGTGGGTCAGGGCCCGGAGGCCTACCAGGTCACCGCCGACCTGCTGGAAGAGCAGCTCGAGCGGATCTGGCCGCTGGTGGTCGAGGCGGCCAGGGAAAACATAAGGAATAGATCGCATCGAGAGGTCGTGTTCACCAAGTAAAAACTCTGTGGGGTCTCTGTGTCTCTGTGTCTCTGTGGTTAATCCGTTCAGGCACAGCCATTTATAACAAAACCCGGATGCCATGGCCATGAGGCTGGCCGAACTGGTGGCCCTGGCTCGCAGGAACTCGCTCTACATTCTTGGAGCGGCGGCTGTCGCAACATTGCTGGCGGTCTACCTGGCGGTCATCTGGGCGCCCTCGGCGGCCAACTTCACGGCACCCAACGCCCAGCGCATATTCTACTTCCATGTGCCGGCTGCCTGGGTATCCTACCTGGCATTCGGATTGCTGGCCCTGGCCTCGGTGGCCTACCTTAGGACCGAGAACCCGGTGTACGATGTCTGGGCCAGGGCCTCGGCCGAATCGACCCTGGTATTCTCAACCATAACCCTGTTGTCCGGCACATTGTGGATGCGGGCCGAATGGATCGACTCCAACCAGGAGATCATCGACCGGTTCCTCTGGGACACTCGCCTTTCCGTCACCCTGGTGCTCTGGTTCATCCTGGTGGGCTATCTGGTGCTACGCGGAACTGCCCCGGCAGGGGAAGCGGCCCGTTTGTGCGGTGTGATGGGGATCATCGGCTTTATCACGGTGCCCCTGTCGTTCCTGTCGTCCCGTTTCCTGAGATCCAACCATCCCAATCCCATCGCCTCCAGCGAGGGCTCCATCACCGGCGAGATGGTACTGGTGATGCTGGTCGGGCTTCTGGCCTTTACCCTCATTTTTTGCTATATCATGCTCTACCGGACCCGGATGCTTTGGAGCGAAGCGCTAATAGTGGATGCCCGGCAGCGGATACTGGGGGATTGACATTGAATTTCACTCGAACATCAACAATTATCCTGATCCTGTTCGTTCTTTCACTCCTGATCCCCCTGCCGGCCCCCCCGGCATCGGCCTCCATGCCGGTTCAGAAGGTCCAACTGGATGATGACGGCAATATGGAGGTGGTCATCGGTTTCGGTCACGTCCTGGATACCGACGGGCGTTTCGTCTTTGATATCGAGGTGAACTGGAACGGCAGCGGGAAATACACCCTGGAGATCGAGCTGGACGGAAAACGATACACCAGGAACATGGACGAGAGCGAGACCCTGTATGCCCTGGTCATCTCCCAGAACACCTTTGACGACGAGAGACTGAACTCCCCGGTGACCTTCAAATTAAAGAAAGGGACCGATGTGGTGGACACCTGTCAGGCCACCATCGACATCAACTACCGGCAGGGCGGCGACCTGAACTTCCTCTACCTGGGTTACACCCTTCTCTGGGGCGGACTCTTCGTCTACCTGGTATTTCTCCATCAGGGCCAGGAACGGCTGACCAAGATGGTTGAAGATTTAAATACCGTTCGTCGTGAAGACCGGGGACCCAGTGACAACGATGAATGAGCCGTCCGAGACCTGTGAGCCGGAAACAGGGTTGGTTGGCAAACCGGACGAACCGGATGGACCCATTGAATCTGACAGACCGGATAAACTGACTGGAGCGGATGGACCCGGTGGACCCACCGAACCGGACCGAACAGATGAATCTGGCAGAACAAAACTGACCGAACCGGACAAGCCGACCGAACCGGACCAAACGGATCCCCTGACCATGGAGCGCCGTACATCAGAAGGCCGGCCCGGATGGGCCTACAGGGTCCTGGCCCTGACCATCATCTCCTTGGCCTGCCTGGCCGTGTGGATGACCCTGGACGAGCAGGCCGATGATATCTCGGTAAAGGAGGCGGTGACCCATGCCAGCCGGTACAAGGGGCAAAAAGTGCAGGTCTTTGGCAATACCGAGGACTGGAACCCGGTGGGTGACCGGGAGCGATTTGTACTCAACGATACCCATTCCACATTCGATGAATACTACATTCTCGAGGTGGATGCCGGTGACGCCTCGGTACCCAGCAGTTTCGCAGAGGACAAGCTGGTGCGGGTGACCGGCAGTCTGATAAAGGACAAGGATGGAAAACCCACTTTACTAGCCACTGAGATCAAGGTGGGCTGTCCATCCAAATACGAGGAGGAGGCCGGCTAGCCATGGCCTGGGACGCGCCTGTGGAGCCCCTTGACAACGGAAGGTACCGTCTATCGGCCGGACATCGTCTTGACATGCGGGTGGACGGTATCGTCTTCTCGGACCGGGAACTGCTGAACCAGGCCCTTCAGGACAATGCCCTGGAGCAGGTGGCCAATGTGGCGACCCTCCCCGGTATCGTCGGCCAATCGCTGGCCATGCCCGATATCCACTGGGGCTACGGCTTCCCCATCGGCGGGGTCGCGGCCTTTTCCCATGATGATGTTGGGACCGGCGAGGGAGTGGTCTCTCCCGGCGGTGTGGGATTCGATATCAATTGCGGGGTCCGTCTTCTGCGTACAGACCTGACCCTGGAGGATATCAGACCCAGGTTGAAAGAGACCATCGACACCCTGTTCGAACTGGTGCCCTCGGGCCTCGGTTCCCAGGGGCTCACCAGGCTCACCAAGGCTCAACTGGCCCCGGTGGTGGAAGAGGGCGCCGGATGGGCGGCCGAGCAGGGCTATATCTGGGACCGGGACCTGAAGGTCCTGGAGGAGGAAGGCCGCATGGCCGGCGCATCCTTTGCGGGGGTCTCGGACAGGGCCCGGGAGCGGGGGCGTAAGCAACTGGGCTCCCTGGGTTCGGGAAACCACTTCCTGGAGGTCCAGGTCGTGGAGGAGCTGTTCGAACCCGAGACGGCCGGGACCTATGGTCTGACCGGTCCGGGACAGGTCGTTATCATGATACACACCGGCTCCCGGGGCTTCGGCCATCAGGTCTGCCAGGAGAACCTGGACCTGCTCCAGAGGGCCAGCCGCAAGTATGGCATCCGACTCGCGGACCGTCAACTGGCCTGCGCCCCCCTTCACTCGAAGGAGGCCCGAACCTACATGGAGGTCATGGCGAGCGCCGCCAACTTCGCCTGGGCCAACCGTTCGCTCATCACCCACTGGACCCGGGAGGCCTTCCGACGGGTCTTCGACACCGAGGCCGAAAAGCTGGGGATGGAAACCGTCTACGACGTTGCCCACAACATCGCCAAACAGGAGACCCACGAGGTTGATGGTCGCAAGATGGAGGTGGTCGTACATCGCAAGGGAGCGACCCGGGCCTTCCCGCCAGGGCATCCTGACGTGCCCGCCCGGTATTCCGAGGTCGGCCAACCGGTCATCGTACCGGGTGACATGGGCTCAAGCTCCTATCTGCTGGCCGGGGCAGAGGGTTCCATGGAGCTGAGCTTCGGTTCAACCTGCCATGGCGCGGGAAGGGCCCTCTCCCGTACCAGGGCCCGCCGGAAGTATCATGGCGAGACCCTTATCCGCGAGCTATGGCAGAATCAGAAAATCTATGTCAGGGCCCAGTCACCCAAGGTGGCGGCCGAGGAGGCCCCCGGAGCCTACAAGGATGTCAGCGCGGTGGTGGAGGTCTGCCGGAAAGCCGGTATCGCCCGCAAGGTGGCCAGATTCCGCCCGCTGGGCGTGGTGAAGGGGTGAAACTCCATTTTCCATTCACACAACTTATAAATAATATAACTCACATAACACTTATAGGTGCTATAAATGACCATAACCACCCTGGCGGTTTCCCCCCAGACCAAAGAGATCTTACGCAAGCTGGGTGAAAAGGGCGAGAGTTATGATACCATTCTCAACAGGCTGCTCAAGGAGGTCGGGTGGCACCGGCTCGACCAGCGATGGAACGCCATTCTCGAAGAGGACGAGTTCATTCCCCTGGATGATTTATGATGTACACCGTCCTGGTGTCGCGGACCTTTCAGAAGCAGTTTCGCACCTTACCCAACGGTCTTCAAAATCGAATTCGGGCGGCGCTCGGACTGCCGGCCGAAGACCCCCTCCAGCCTCGTTCCGCCCTCGATATAAAACCCGTCAAAGGTACCAAACCTACCAAACACCGGTTGCGGGTAGGTGAGTATCGGGTCATCTGCCTTCTCGATAAAAAGACCGTGAGGGTAATCGAGGTCTTTTCCAAAGGTCGGGGCTACCGACCAACCCCTTAAACCCCTCTTGCCATTCCCTGGTCGATGTACAACCTCGAACAGGGCGGCGCCGCTGTGAGAGCCGCCCGCGCGAACCTGGAACACCGCCTGAACGGACGAAAAGCCGCCCGGGCCGACCTCTGGCCCGACGGGATACCTTTGGAGTTCGAGGCCAAGGCGGGTGTCTTCGTGACCCTTCTGACCTTTCCCAGGGAACACCTGCGAGGGTGCATCGGCTATCCCGAACCTGTGCTGGAGTTGCACCGGGCGGTGACCGATTCGGCGGTATCGGCCGCCACCAGGGACACCCGTTTCCGGAAGGTGAAGGCCGCCGAACTGGACCGCCTCATCGTGGAGGTCACCCTGCTGGGACCACCGATGGAAGTGGAGTTCGAAAGGCCCACCGAGCTGTTGCAGAAGATCGTCATCGGCCGGGACGGCATCATCATCGACAAGGGCTTCGACAGGGGTGTATTGCTGCCCCAGGTACCGGTGGAACACGGTTGGGACGTGGCCGAGTATCTGGCCCATGGCAGCCTCAAGGCCGGCCTGATGGCCGATGCCTGGGCCGCCGACCAGGGGGTGAAGGTCCTCACCTTCACAGGACAGCTCTTCAAGGAGCTGGAACCTGCGGGCGAGGTCGTGGAGGTCCCCATCGGCAGTGGGGATGAAGCACTGGGCAAGGACGAGAAGGGCGGCCTGCGTCAGGGCTAGACCGAGGGAGGCCGGAGATCAAAACTCTCAGGAGCCCTGACCTACCGTCTGATTGAGCAGGTCCTTCAGTCTGATCTGCCGGGGGTCCAGATCCTCCAACAGCTCGGCCAGGCCGCTGATATGGCCATCACCGACAACCGCCACCACAGATTCGTGGAGCTTGAGCAGCCGTTTCAACCGGTTGGCCATGATCCGGTCCCGGCGGTCCACGAGCTCGGGCTTGAAACTGGGAAAAGCGGTGGCGAACTCCTCGAGCTGGGAGGTGAAGTCCCCATCCGCCTCCTCGATCTCCCTGGCCAGCTTATCACCACTGGCCACATAGAGCTTGAACAGCTCGAGAAGCAGTTTGAATCGCTCTTTCATGGGCGCCCTGCGCCAGGCCCGCCTGATCAGACCCCTGGGTTCGATATCGATGAGCATCACCCTGGCCCCCAGTTCCCAGCCCACCTTGACCGCGGTCAACATCTCCTCCCCGGGGCGCATGGCAAAGGAGCGGGCCAATTGCTGTTGTGACACGGCCAGCAGGCGATAGAGCAGGGGGGTGTTGCCTCCGCCCAGCCCTTTCAGTTGGTCCACCGGGGGTTGTAGCAGGCCATGAAGGCGGGTTCGGTCCAGTTCGACGGCCACCACCGAGGGCCGGAGGTTCTCCAGGATGGACCTCAGGGGTGTGGAAAGATCGAAGATATGGCCGGTACCGATCAGGGTTAGCACGACAGAGGCAGGAATGGTGGTATAATAAACGATATCGAAGGAGCCCCAGAGCCGGTTGCGTAGCAGTCCCTACCGCCAGATAGGCCCTCCAAGCCCCGGGACTCACAGGAGTAAATGGTGAAACAAGAACCGATACCGGGATTCGATCAGAACCGATACCGGGTTTCAATCAGAACGGTTATCGATACGATCCAGCAACTCGTTGAGCTCTTCCATCTGGAATGGCTTGTGCACGAAATCGAAGGCACCCCTCTTGATGGCATTCAAGGCGCCCCGGATCGATCCGTAGGCGGTCATGATGATGACTCGGGTCGAGGGAAATCGTTCCTGAATGATCTTGAGTAGCTCGTCCCCGTTCATACCCGGCATCTTCAGGTCGGTGAGACAGACGTCAAAGGTATCCTGCTCCATGAGCTCCAGGGCCTTCTCGCCACTCATAGCGGTCGCCACCTCATGCTCGCGATTGGTCAGATATTTGAACATCTGTTGGATCAGGATCTCGTTGTCATCTACCAGTAGCAGTTTCAAAGTACCCCACTCCGAACCGCATTGATGTTAGTTCACTAGAACACAGACCCGTTATAATCCTTCTGCTCCATGTTCCATGCTCCATGTTCCATGTTATACATGTTACATGTTCTATCCATCGACCCGGTCTTTTCTTTCTCTTTTCTCTTTCATGTGATATAATGTATGAACCACCTTAGCGCCCCCTCACTTCGCTCGGTGGCACACGGGCTTTGGAAGTGCTTCGATGATATGGCGCCTTCCAAAGACCTTAGCGCCCCCTCACTTC
>CAYSUX010000003.1:0-23244 GCA_964434315.1 uncultured archaeon | reverse complement strand
TGGCGCCTTCCAAAGACCTTAGCGCCCCCTCACTTCGCTCGGTGGCACACGGGCTTTAGAAGTGCTTCGATGATATGGCGCCTTCCAAAGACCTTTACGCCCCCTCACTTCGCTCGGTGGCATCCGGACTTTGGAACTCTCCGCTGATAAGTCGCGTTCCAAAGTTAGAGTCTCCAAGACACAGAGCCGGGCACCAAGAAGTATAACAATTTCACTTGGTGATCTTTTCTCTGTGAGTTTTGAAAATCGCAACAATGATAATCACCATCGTAAGGGAACCAAAGTGAAAACCGGGGATTCCCTTTTCTTCACGGTTCCCTTTGGGTGACCCACCCGCCAGGGCCCAATCGTACTCGAATACACTGCTAAAATAGATGGCCGCCCCGGGGCAGTCCAGCCACAGCGATATCTCGCGATTGTCCATGGCCGCGGCCCGTACCCAGTTGGTGGAGCCGACCAGGATATACCGGCTGTCCACGATGGCGCCCTTGTTGTGGACCTTGACCATGGGATGACCTGGAAAGAGCCTGGCTTCCATATCGAGGCCCTCCCGCTCGGCCATTGCGTTGAGATGGTCGATGGTCATGGAGTTCTCCTCGATGTTGTATACCAGGCCACCGTCCAGGATGACCTTTACCTCGACCCCTCGGCGGGCGGCCTCGACCACAGCCTCCAGGTAGGGATTGGGCGCACCCTCCCAGAAGAGGGGCAGTGAGGCCTGCTGGACCCGGATGGAGCTGGTAGCGGTGGCCAGCAGCCCGGGAAGGCCGGGGTCGCCCATGACTGTATCGGGGCTGATGACGAGGGTGGCGTTGCCGGTTCCCAGGTCCAAGGCCGGGAAGGCCGGTGTATAGGATTGGCGGTCCAGGGTCCAGTTGGGCCCGGCTCCCTCGGGCAAGGTGAGATCATCCCAGCCCCAAGGTCGGGAATCACCGCGGGAAGGGTCGAAGTCGTCGTCGAAGATCGCTCCCAGCGCCCCTGCCAGGCCCGGTGAGTCGAGGATGACCCCCCAACCTCGATTACCGTAACCCGGCTCGTACGGGATACCCCTGCGATTCCAGTTCTCGGACATGACCGCCACTTGCCTGTCATCGGCGATGAGGTACTTGGCATGATCGTTCCGGAATCTAGGAGTTGTGCCGTTGGGGTTGTCGGCGGCCAGCAACCGGACCCGGCCCCCGGCCTGGGCCACGGTATGGGCGGCCCAGAGGCTCTCGTTGGTCAGACCCCCTACCGGGCTCCCTTCCAGGAGCAATCGCACCTTTACGCCCCGGGCCGAGGCGTTGGCCAGCCGCAGGGACAACCAGGGGCTCGTGAGAAGATAGAGGTTCACATCCAGTGAGATATCGGTATTGTCGATGAGATGGATCAGGGTGGCGAAGCTGGAATCCGGCGAGACGAATGACGTGCCGCCATCAAAGGGATGGGTTGTGGCAGGCCAGCGGCTGAATCCGATCTTCAGGCTCTGCCATCGTCCTTCCCAGTCCGCCGAGCTGTTCGTGTCCTCTCCAGACCAGCGAACGAGCACCTGACCTTTGGACGGCGCTTCCAGAAACGGCCATTCCCAACCGGTGTCGTAGTAGGATACCTCACCATAGACCACAGTATCGATGGCTTGCCCGGTGGCATCTCGTAGCTCCACGACATCCCCCGAGTTGGCCAGACGAATTCGCTCGCCGCCCATGGTCGGCAAAGGCAGACCCACACTATCCCGGTAAGGACCGGTTATCTGTTCCAGATCAGGGGGCGTTCCCCAGGCCTTGAAGTAGGCCGAGCCGTTCAGGGCGATCCTCAGGGTCTGTCCGGGAGCGATGGCCGTAGCATAGGGGAATATGGCCCGAGCTGCGTTGTCGGCAAGCGCCCAGCCAGAGAGATCGACCATCCTATCGGAGGGGTTGTACAGCGCGATATACTCGTCTGGATCGCCGGACAGGTAGGTGTCGGGGGCCACCTCGACAATGGTCATCAGCTTGCCCGCCGGACCGGCTGGTTCCGGGTCTTGGGGGTCCGGAGGATCGGGATCATCGTGCCATTGCCAGCCAAGGCTCAGGTCAAGGCCGGTCATATTGAGGGAGATCTCATGGGACAGCACGACGGTCTGGGCGGCATCGATCACCCGGAGCGTGTAGTTGTCGGGAGGCGCGGTCAATGAGAACCAGCCTTGCATATTGTGCGATGACCAGGGATTCACACCAGATAGGTTGGCCGTCGTCAAGACCCCGGTGGCGTTGTGGAGCTCGACTAGGTATCCGTCGAAGGGGTCGGAACCATTGCCCACATGCCCTGTCAGTCCGGCACAGGTGCCCGGCTCCAGAAGTGCCCAATCCACCAGCTTGACCTCGACGCTCGTGGACCCGTTGCGCACCTTGGCCTTGAGATAGTATGGGTCATCCAGGTCGGCCTCGCGCTTGAGCTGAAGGTAACGATAGCCCTCCCAGACCCCGGTTTCGTTAGTGGTGACAGATAGATAATGGGCCCATTTCCATGCAGAATCAGCAGTGGACCAGACATTGGCCAGTTGTCTGGCGTTGTAGAGCCAGGCCGATACCTCGTAATCGGTGTTCGCCCTTCCGTCCACGCGCAGACCCACCGGTACCACTGTTCCGGGGCCGGCGCAGAGGATTTCGGGCCAGAAGGTCACGGCGACGCCAAGAGCGGTGTCATCCTCGCCGTTGGTCCCCGAGGTGACCAATGACCCCGGTAGTAACAGTGCCAGGATCAGTCCGGCCATCGCTTTTGGGTAAGACCGGGATCTTTTTCGTCTCCGGCAAATGAACATATCTTTCCAGATCGAACGAGCGGGTGGTTCTACTTAACCATTGAGGTTCACCGTTCTTCACATCTAGATAAAACCTTGCTCGACCCTCGACGCCCAGACCTTTGACCCCGCGAAGGTGGGGAAGCGACCCGATCCGACCCGATCCGACCCGATCCGACCCGATCCGACCCACTGTCTCATTCGAGGGGCCGGTCAACGTGATCCCCTACATTCAGCCTACCTGGCCCACCGGGTCCCGGTCAGATCGGGGGGTCTGTATCGGCTTGGCGCAAGTGTCCTGTTTTATGTCCCTAAGCAGCGAACGAGCCCCTGTTGGGGTACAAAGGACGATATTTTAGCCAGGATGCAAAGAGTTGTCAGCCAGTTCCACGGTAAATGTCAGCCAATCGGTTATTATCAAAACGAGAAAATCCAACTCAAATGCAAGCTTGGAACAATAGTTTCAAGTGAGACTTGGGAGTCACAAGCATGGACATCCGTAAACGAATACTACCTGTATTGGCCCTTCTGGTCGCCATCTCCACCGTGGCTGCGACACAGTTCGCTCAAGCCGACGTTGAATACAACTTCTCGGTGGTCAGCGGTACCGATGCCAATGTACGCTTCATCGGTCACGATGACGGCCAGGACAGCACTCTGGTCCTCCGGGCCGATGACACCGACGGTTCCAACCTCAGATTGGAGCTGGGAGACTTCTCCCGGGACCAGTCGAGCTGGTACACCGCGGCCTTCGGGATAGTGAACGAGGAGACGCTTAACCTGAACATCACCGGTATCGATGTTTCCGGCAGCGGCGCAAACTACCTCTATATCTATCTGCATGAAAATTCCAACACCAAGGCAGAGCTGGACTCCGGCACACTGATCTGGAACGGTTCGGCCGGTGAAGAGTCCTTCACCTGGGAACTGGAAGCCGGTGACAACGACGCCACTGATATGCAGGGACAGTCAGGTTTTGTCTCAACCCCTCTCGACAGCTCGGCCCATGTTCGGGCCATGAGCAATCCCGGTGACGACGACAATTCCGCCGACACCGACCATGTCTGGGTTCAGATCAAACTGGTGATCCCCACCGGAGCCAGCACTGGTTCCTACAGCGGATCGATAACTCTCGACTTTGCATTCTAGGAGTAATTTCAAGATCTCTACCAAAGGAGAACCACCTGCAAAAGAGGGGGCATTTGCCCCCTCAATTGCAGTTAGGTGATCTCCACCTCATTTGTGATTTTTCAACCCTATCCAGTCAAGACTCTATCTAAATTTCAAAAAAACGAAATAAAATAAATAATAATCAGGAGTGAATAAAATGACAACGCGCAATAACAAGGTCTCTGCTCCCGTCGGCTCTAAAAACATAGACGGAGAAAAGCAGGGCAAACCATGGCTGATGGTCCTCTTACTCATCATCGGCGGCGCAGGCGCCGCCACCGGTCCCGTACTGGTCGATCTGATCAGTGGCCGGATGACCGGTGCGGTGGACCAGGCTTTGATCATCGATGACGATGAGTTCACAGTCGATGATGTGAGCGGCGGATACGACGCACGCTTTGTAGCGACCTCCGATGACGGCACCCAATTCCAGGTGGCCGTGGAGGCCAACAACGGTGACCTCTTCAAGATCCGTTTGCCGATCACCAATCGAGGCAACCAGGATATGGTAGCCCAGATCGAGCTTCCCTGGAATCTCCAGGGTCAGCCGACCGGGATACAGGTAGACCTGGAGGCCATGTACTGGTGGGTCGACGCCAACCACAACAACCAGTTGGACGAGGGCGAGGCCGTCGTACTGACCACCAACGCGACCCTGGACCCCACTGACGAGATCATGGTCCCCGGAGCCGCGGATTTCGGCAACTTCACCGCAGACCACTACTTCTTTGACGACGGTGGCCTGTTCAACAACAACACTTATGATTATCCGGAAGCCATCTTTCTGGACACAAACTCCAACAATCAGGTGGACCCCGGTCTGCTCGACGGCTCAGGCGACAGGGTTGTCGCCGAGGGTACGGCCGACCTGAAGGAGGACGAGGGTCTGGGAGTGGACCTTCTGGCCTACTACGACACCATGGGTAACGGTATGTGGGACCATGGCGATGACATCTTCGTCAACCTGGACGGAGACATGTACTTCACCACCGACCCCGACACCCTGATCAACTACGCCGGTTCCAATCTACGCCCCGGTCCCGGTACCGAGGCCCCCATCACCGCCGGCGACCCCCTGGCGCTCTTCAACGAGACCGATAACCTCTACTGGCAGGATATATCCGACCCGGGTAATGTGAACCTGGGCGACGACCTCTGGATCGACGAGGGCGACGACGGAGTGTACAACGCCAACGGTCAGTCGGTATCGGCCCCGGGTCCGGCTGTGCAACTGCTGGCGGTCTTCGACGCCCAGTTCGACATATCCTTCAATGGCGGCGCCGTGGTGACCATCATGCTGGAGAACAGTGGCCAGATCGTGGCCGAGACCCTCTCGCGTGTCGGTCTGGAAGCCCCATCCCCCAGCCCGGTCGGCGCGCCTGTCGAGAACAATGGTAATATGTATATCATTGGAGACAAGAACGACTTCGGCGAGGGTTCGACAGCCGATCTGATCGGTGCTTACCCGGTACCCGGCGACTCGCTCAAGGGTACCTACCTGAACGAGCAGACATTCAGTTCCTGGTGGCAGGTCGGCGGCGACGCCCATGTCACCTCCTACTCCTGGTTCATCGACGCCGACCATGACTCCCTCTACGACGAGGGCGAGGCGATCCTGGACCAGCGCACCGGTCTGAACGACATCCTGCTCGAGGAGGCCGACACTGTGACCCAGGCTGGCCTGGCCGACCTGACCAAGTTCACCGGTCACTACCGCTTCTTCGACGGCTCGGGCCTGCTGAACAACAACCTCTACGACCCCAGCGAGGCGATTCTCTTCAACGGCGACGGCGACAACTTCTTCGACGCCGGTGTTCTGGACACCGCCCCTGATGTGCTGGTCAAGCCCGGCAAGGCCGCCCTGGCCGAGGACCTGGGCCTGGGTGTGGGTATTCTGGCCTACTACGACCCCGGCAGCCCCGGTTGGGACTTTGGCGAGGACATTTACATCAACTATGATGGTGACGCTTACTTCACCGAGATACCCGATGAGCTGGTCAACTACGCCGGATCCAACCTGCGTATGCCCGGCTCCATCGCCCCCATCAGCTCGGGAGACCCCCTGACGGCCTTCGACGCCGGTGACGATGTCTACTGGAACGACCAGGGCACGACCGGCCGGGTCGACTCGGGTGACGCTCTCTGGATCGACGCCGCGGACGACGGGCGTTACAACGCCAATGGCATGTCGGTCTCCGACCTCAATCCCACCGGCGACATCTCATTCCTGTTCGACGGCCAGCTCAATGTCGCTCTCGACGGCGGGCCGTCCCTGACCCTGACCCTGGAGAACAGCGGCGCCATCGCCCCCGAGATGCTCTCGGTCCTGGGCCTGGAAGGGCCTTCGGTCTCCTCCGCCGGCACCCCTGTGGGCATCGGCAACCACTACTACATAGTGAACGACCACTACCCGGCCGGCGAGCGCTCGATGGTACAGGTCATCGGCAACGACGGATTGACCGGCGACCAGACCAAGAGCCAGTTCCTGTACGAGAAGAGCTTCTCATCTTCCTATCAGGTGGACTCGGCCCACACGACCTACCTCTACTGGTTCACCGACGATAACCACAACGGCGTCTATGACTCCGGCGAGGCGGTCATCAACTCCATCGACCCGGTCTTCGACTACGACGATACCGTGGTGGCCGACGGTTTGGCCGACCTGACCCAGTTCACTGCCGACGACTATTTCTTCGATGCCGGCGGAGCTTTCGACAATGACCTCTTCGACGCCTGGGAGGCCATCATCCGGGACACCAACGGTGACGGTGTCATCAGCCCCGGTTACCTGGATTCCACTCCCGATGTGCTGCTCGGCATCGGTTTCGCCGATGTGACCGAGGACCTGTACTGGGGCGTGGACCACCTGGCCTACCACGACACCGGAGTTTACGGCGAGTGGGCTCACGACGAGGACATCTTCCTGAACCACGATGGTGATTCGTATTACACCCCCGGCCCCGACCTGCTGGTCAACTACGCCGGTTCCAATATGAGGCCTTCGGCCGGCTCCTGGGACCCCATGGTCCGCGGCCAGCCCCTCTCGGCCTTCGACGCTGCCGACGATCTCTACTGGTATGACCAGGGTGACGCTTTCACCGTGGACAGCGGGGATGTGATCTGGCAGGACATGGGCGATGACGGCTACTACAACGCCAACGGCCAGTCGGTCAGCGGCAACAACCCCAACACCGCCCTAGCCGAGAAGATCGACTGGCAGTTCGACATAGCCTTCAACGGCGGTTCGGCCCAGACCATCACCCTGGAGAACTCGGGCGTGATCTACGCCGAGGACATATCGGTAACCGGTCTGGAAGCGGTCGCGCCTTCCCAGTTCGACGTCGGCGAGGTCGTTCAACTTGGTTCCACCGGGCACCACTACATCATCATCTCCGTATCCTCGAACCTGGGCCCCCGCTCCGGCCTGGCGGTACTGGGCAACGACGGTGTGGGCGGACATGATGTCAAGGGCAACGACTGGGCCTTACAGTGTGTGGCCGCTGACGGCGGCGCCCAGGCCAAGACCAATGGCGGTTCCCAGTTCGACAGTGACGGTCATCTCACTCTACCGGTCAAGAAGACCTCGGGCTCGGGCAACCCCGATCTGAGCGCGATCAACGCCGGTGACGTGCTGGCCATCAACGATGACAGCTCATTCGACCCGGGTACCATCTTCGCCATAGCGGCCGAAAGCGGTACCTCCGACGACCCCGATCTGCGTATCCTGGGCGAGCCAAACCGGAACATCCCGGGCAACTGGAAGCTCTACAAGGTAACCACCTGGGACTCGGCCTACTCCGCCGATATCGACGACTACTTCCTGGACAATCCCCACGAGATCGCCGACGCCATCAACGAGGAGATCAACTCCGACGGCGAAGCGGTCTACGACGCTCCCGGTTTCCCCGGACTCTACAAGATCGACTCTTACGACACCAGTGTCGACTCTTTCGTGGAGATCACCAACACCAGCGGCGCCGGTCAGGATGTCACCCCCTACCTGAAGCTCGGCGTGGAGGAGGGCGGCCTCGAAGTGGGCCCCGACGCGATCTACTGCGGCTCCCCCACCGACGATGTGACCAACGGTTTCGAGGTCATCTCCGACACCACCGTGGGCCTGGTCTACAACGACTACGACCCTGACGGTTCCACCACCGGGGCCTTCGACGACGGCGAGGACATGTCCGAGGAGTCGGTGGCGGCCGGTCTGACCTACTCGGCCTACGAGGATACTGTGGTCTACGCTGGCGACGACGGTCAGCAGGTCTCGGGCGGCGAGGACGCCTGGAACTTCGCAGATGAGGATAACGTCATGTTCATCGACGCCAGCCACGAAGGTTGCTACAACCCGGGCGAGATACTGCTCTGGGTCGACGGCCCGGACGTGGACCCCGGCACGGGCCTGCCCCCGTTCGGCGAGATCCTGGAACGGGCCGATGGCTCGGGCCAGTGGGAGATCGCCGACCAGGACATGCACAACTTCCCCTCGAACTTCTACTTCATCGATGACAACAACGACATGGTGTACACTCACTTCGAGGCCATCATTGACCAGGACTCCGGCAGCGACGACAACCTTCTGGAGGACGCTGACACCCTGTTCCAGCCCGGTTACGCCGCTATGCTCCCCTTCACCCTCGTGGGCCCCTCGGGTCAGTGGGAGTTGGGCGTGCACGACGGCTCGGGCGGACCAGCCGACCTCTCGGGCATCTCCGAGGGCGACCTCATCCTGCTGGACGAGAATGGCGATCCCGACGACGGCGCCGCGGTCTGGGCCATTGCCCTGGACGACGGCTCTTCATCCACCTACTCCCTGTGGGTGGCCACGGCCGTCGGGACCGAAATACCGTTCAACGTCCTGGTCTGGAAGGGTGACATCTGTGACACCGGTTCCTACTCCGACATCGACGATTACTACCTGGACTCGCACAACGACATCGCGCTGGCCCTGGACCATGAGCTGGGCACCGGCGGCGAGGCACTCTGGTCACCACCCGGCTTTACCAACCGCTTCAAGATCGACTCGGCCGACACCTCGGCGGACTCCTATGTGGAGATCACCGACACTTCCGGCCTGGGCACCAACGTGGCCGGCCTGCTGAAGCTGGGCCTGAGCCACGGTGGCTACGAGTTCGGGCCTGACGGCGTGCTCTACGGCGGACCTTCCGACGACGCCACCACCGGCTTCGAGGTCGTCACCGGCTCGGGCGTGCCCCTGGCCTTCAACGACAACGACAACGACGGCATGGTGGTCGACAGTGCCTACCAGGACGGCCAGGACATCTACCAGGAGTCAGTGGCCGGAGCCCTGAGCTACTCGGAGCTGGCCGACAAGGTCGTCTACGACGGCGGTACGCAGCAGGTCTGCAACGGTTGCCCCGCCACCGGCTTCATCGACAGCGACGAGGTGATGTACATCGATTCCGACCATGACCTCCACTACGACACAGGTGAGCCCTTGCTCTTCACGCTGACCGATACCAACCCCGGCGGCGACCTGGAATATCACCATGAGGTCCTGGAGCGGGCCGATGGCCTGGGCATGTGGGAGTACCCGGATATGGATACCCACCAGTTCCCGGAATCCTTCTACTACACCGACGCCACCGGCGACGATTCCTACACCAGTGGTGAGGCCATCGTCGACCAGTCCCTGGGAACCGACAACACCCTGCTGGAAGAGGCTGACACGGTCGTGGCCGCCGGCTGCGCCGATATCCACATCTTCCCCTATGTTATCATCCTGCCTGACGGGACTTTGTCCATGGGAGTTTCCAACGGTTCCGGCGGACCCACCGACATGTCCTCGGTCATGACCGGCGATCTTCTGCTTCTCGACGAGAACGGCGACCCATCCGACGGCTCGGCCATCTGGGTGATAGCCGCCCAGGTCGGTAGCCCGGTCGCCACCTCCATCGAGGTACTGGGCGCCCCCGGCACGGTCATCCCCAACTGTCTGCCCATCTGGCAGGGGAATCTGATCCCCACCGGAGTGGTCTCCGACGTGGACGACTTCTATCTGGACTCGGCCCAGGACATCGCTGACGCCATCAGTCACGAGATCTCGGGCCAGGGTGTGGCCTACTACAACCCCCTGGGTTTCCCCGGACTCTACAAGATCGACTCCAACGACATCACCGCCCAGTCGGCGGTCAACATCACCCCCACCATCGGCCTGGGCACCAACGCGGCCCTGCTGCTGAACCTGGGGCCGTTCAACGGCGGAGTCGAAGCCGGACCCGGCAAGGTCCTCTACGGCGCCCCCACCGACGATGTGACCATGGGCGTCGAGGTCATCAGCGGCCCGACAATGCCCCTGGCCTTCAATGACGCCGACCCCGACGGTACGGTGGGTGACGAGCGCTACCAGGACGGCCAGGACATCTACCAGGAGTCCAACGGCGGCGGCGGAAGCTACTCCGACGGCGAGGATTACATCATCTACAACGGCACCGACGGTGTCCAGGCCGGCCCCGGCTCGATAGCCACCGGCTTCAACGACACCGACGACATCATGTACCGGGACGCCACCCACGATGACTTCTACACCATTGGCGAGCTGTTGCTCTACACCAATGGCTGGGACATCGACGAGGGCGGCTTCCTGCGCGACGACACGGAGGTCCTGGAGCGGGCCGACGGCCCCATGGTCTGGTGGATCCCCCAGCAGGACATGCACAACTTCCCCAACTCCTACCAGTACATCGACGACAACCAGAACGGCGAGTTCGACAGTGACGAGGCGATCATCAACCACGCCACCGGAACCGACGACGAGCTGCTGGACAACGGCGATACGATAGTCAGGCCCGGCAAGGCCAACCTGCTCAAGATGGGCGTGGTCAATGTCCGGCCCGGAGTCTGGAAGTTCCTGGTGCCCGGCTGGTTCGAGCCTCTGGAGATACAGATAATCGTGGCCATCACCGATGATTCCGCCACCGGCTTCTACACCTGGACCGGCACCCTCAAGCCGGTGAACGTGTAGTCCGGCGAATCGGCAGTGAACCGACTCAACGAACAAAGACCACACAATACGGGATTACATTATGAGAACACGCCAAACCAAATCCTGCCCCGGCAGGTAAATTCCCTGGCTGCCCCCCTTTCCTTCGGGAATCGCGGGGCGGTCCCCCTTTGTTCTCCCACCACCTGACGGCAGGCGGGGGCGCAGGGACTCCGGGACACAGGGAGACCGACAACTTCGAATAAACCAACAACCCCCAGATTCACTCCTGGAAGAGCCACCGAGGGGCCACGGGGCCCCTCACCCCTTTTCCAGTTCCGAGTTCCGGCATATCCCGGTCCCGGGGGTCATCGCCGGGCACTGAACCCGTTGGACCCGGCTTCCATTCATATCCATAACGTAAGATCCACTCCTGAAAGAGCCACAGCCGGCCATCCGGGCTACCTTGAGTCCGTTGTGCGCTCGGCCACCGAGGGGTGGCAAGGCCCCTCACCCTTTTCCATTCCATATTCGGACATTGATTTATCGATTAGTTCAATCATCTATATCAGAATCAATCAGAACCTCCCAGATTCACTCCTGGAAGAGCCACCTCGAGGGGCCGTTGTGCCCCTCACTCTTTCAGGAGCTGGCTGGTTTCTCGAAAAGTGGTCGTAAAGTGGTAAGCGGCTACACGTCCCTCAGAAGGCGAAAGCCGAGAAGGTCGCTACGGTAGCCAGGGTCGTCGTAGCTCCGGTACGCCGAAGCGCAGTCCTCGGCGCCGAAGTCCCAGCAACCGCCGCGAATTACCCGGCGGGAGCCAGATCTCACTCCAGAGGGATCACTTACGGAACCTGTAGGATAATCCCCATACCAATCATAGCACCACTCCCAGACATTGCCGTGCATGTCGTAGAGGCCCCAGTTGTTGGGACCCAACCGACCCACTGGGTGGGTCTCATCATTCGAGTTGTCGTCAAACCAGGCGTAGCGGGAGAGTAGGTGGTCGCCGTCGCCAAAGCAGAACCTGATCCTCGAACCGGCGCGGCAGGCGTACTCCCATTCTGCCTCGGTGGGGAGCCGGTACTTGTTTGTGCCCTCCCTGGCGTTGAGCTTGCGGATGAACTCCTGGCAGTCGTTCCACGAGACATTTTCCACGGGTCTGGTATCACCCTTGAAATCCGAGGGGTTGTTACCCATCACCATCGCCCATTCCCGCTGGGTCACCGGGTACTTACCCATATAGAACGATCTGGTGAGGGTCACCTGATGGGGCGCATCGCCGAATTCAGCCGAGCCCATGGTAAAGGTCCCGGCTGAGAGATAGACGAACTCGATGCTCAAAGGCGAGGTCCATATCTGCCCAGCCTGCGGCTGCCGGGCAGCGGCCTCCTGTCGGTGACGTTCCTCTTCCTGCTTTCTCTGCTCCTCCTCCTTTTGACGGCGTCGGCGCTCCTGTTCCACGAGCTGCCGGTTCTCGGCAAAGCATTTCTCACACAACGGCTTCTCGCCGCGCTTTCTCTCGGTCCTGAAATAACCCTCGCAGGTCTCGCAGAATTTCTTGGCGCATTTGGAACATACGACGCTCCGGTTGTCCGATGAAATTGTGTTTTCACAGACCGGGCAAGCCCTCTTTCGGTCGCCGATGTGGATGCTGCCCACCGAGGCCTGGCCGAACTGCGAGCCGTCGCCGCGTACCTGGCGCATGGCGCTGGAGCCGCCCCCGTCCTTGCCGTCGCCTTCGCCGCCTGCCGACTGGCTTATCCGGGATCTCTGGGCCACCACGTCGTGCATGTCAGCGGTGCCGTTTCCAGCCGACTGGTTGATCTCGCTTGGCCGCCACCACGTCGCGCATCCTGGCCCCGGATTCCGCGTTCAGGGTAGAACCGCACCTGGCGCAGAACTTGGCCTGTTCCGGCAGTTGTGTCCCGCAATTCATACAATACGGCATGGATGCTCCCTTGGTGGATGGGGCTGTGATACTTCAACGTTACGATATTCGTTCGATTCGATATTCGGAATCCGGGCGGCAAGTGGGGGGCAGGCAACGCTACCGGGGCCCTCGACTGTGGCCGCTCTGTGTTGGTCGCCGGGACACCACCGCCGTAGCTAGGGCCCGACCTTTGACCTGCTTCAACCGGCCCTCTCAAGGCCGTCCCGCAGGAGCTGAGCGGTGAAGGTCTGGACACTGACGCCCCGTTTTCGGGCGGCTCGGCCCAGCTGGCGGGTGGTCTGGGGGTCGAGCGTTACGTCCAGGTGGCGCAGTCGTAGGTCGGTCTGCACTTTCACAGTCTCGAAATCGTTGGGATAGTCCGCCGAATCGTGACTGTCCCAGAACTCCCCTGCCGCTTCGTAGGACTCAAAGCTCTTGGGGATAGGCTTATCGACGTGAGGTTTGGCTTTCATTGTATCGCCGTTCCGCGGGGGTCATCTCCCTGGCGCTAATCGGCAGAGCTCTATTTCCCTGCTTGTAAATAAAGAATACCACTATCAGACGACCTGCTGATGTACGCCCATAGGCGGCATAGACCTTTTCTCCCTTTATAGATCCCCGCTTGGTGACCCTAAATGGCTGGGGCCAAAAACTACCTCTTCAACCTCTTGATGCTTCACCTGGTGCTTTTTTTCGAACCTCTGTCTGAAGTGTTCGAGCCAAACGATCTCATAGAGGCGCACGAATTACCCAGTCGATTGTTCCTAATAAATGGATGGGCTCGGCGATTCCCTCTCCTTTTGTTCCTACAAACTTTCGGTCCCTATCCCCTATCCCCTCCCCTCCCTTCCCTATCGGAATCCCTTATCATAGAGCCCGGCGAGACGAAGGAGGTCGCCTTTTCCTCAATGAGATAAAAGGTCATTCCCAACCAACTCAATCCAAAAGCAGGCGGGGAAGCAGATAGAGTCGGTTGGTTGCCGGGCCCCATTTGCGGTAGAAGCGGATCCTCTCCAGGCCCGCCGGGGCTGCCAGTCCTCCTGAGTGGCCCTTAAGTAGCGTGACTCCTCTCCTCCTCCCGGCGGCGACCATGGAAGCCATCTGGACCGAGAAGTACCGGCCCCGGACCCTGGCCGAGGTGGCGGGGCAGACCGAGGTGACGATACGGCTGAGGGCCTATGCAAAGAAGCAGAGCATGCCCCACCTGATGTTCGCGGGACAGGCCGGCACCGGCAAGACCACCTGCGCCCTGGCCCTGGCTCAGGACCTCTACGGCGAGGAATGGCGAACCAACCTCCACGAGCTGAACGCCTCGGACGAGCGGGGCATCGAGGTGGTCAGGGGCAAGATCAAGGATTACGCCCGCACGGCCCCCATGGGCGGGGTCAACTTCAAGATAATCTTTCTGGACGAGGCCGACGCCCTGACCCAGCCGGCCCAGGCGGCCTTGCGCCGGACCATGGAGAAGTACTCCACCACCTGCCGTTTCATCCTGAGCTGCAACTACTCGTCCAGGATCATCGAGCCCATCCAGTCCCGTTGCGCGGTCTTCAGGTTCAGGCCCCTGACCAAGGAGGCCGTGACCCGCTACATAAACTTCGTGGCCGAAAAGGAGGGTATCACCATCGAGCCCGAGGCCCTGGAAGCCCTGGTCTACGTGGCCGACGGGGACATGCGCCGGGCCATCAACGGCCTGCAGGTGGCGGCGGCCGCTGAGGAGCGGATAACCTCCCAGACCATCTTCAAGACCACGGCCACGGCCCGCCCGGTGGAGGTGGAGGAGCTGCTGATGACCGCCCTGAAGGGGGCTTTCGCCGACGCCCGCAAGAAGCTGGACGGCCTGCTCATCGACTACGGCCTGTCGGGAACGGAGATCATCAAGCAGATGCACCGGGTCATCGTGGACCTGACGGTTCCGGACCCTATCAAGGTGCAACTGGTGGACCGGCTGGGGGAGGCCGAGTTCCGCCTGGTGGAGGGCGCCAGCGAGCGGATCCAGATCGAGGCCCTGCTGGCCCATTACGTGGTGGCCGGCCAGCGGATCAATATCGAGTGAAGCGGGCCGTGATCTATCCCTAACCGAGCGCCGGAGCATCGATACTATTGAATAAACGCTCGAGCACCCTCTCGATAGCGGACAATCCGACAAGGAACCGGCGGATTCCAGGTTTATATAGTTCCAAAAGGTTAAAAGGCGTATGCCGATGCATATCCTGAGGCATATCCATGATCAGTGATTATTATATCGAGGATGATCAAAGCAAGTTTGACCGGACCCTGCTGGAACAGACCGAGGCGATCATCGAGGGGCAGGGAGACGGTCGTATCTCGCTGGACGATTGCGAGACCCTCTTCCAGGTGGTGGCCGACGCCGGCAAGTACACCGACACCGAGAAGAAGACCATGCGGCACATCCGCGACACCTACACCTTCACCGATGAAGCCGACGAGAAGTTCCGTTACATGGTCCGCTCCTGGGCGGCCAAGCGGGGCTGGGTCACCCGTCGGGGCGACAAATAGGCAACTCTTCATCCCGGCTGACTTCATCCCGGAGTCGTATTCGTCACAGGGCTGTCCTGGCAGCCTGGGCATTCCTGGCATGGCAACAGGGCAGTATATGGGAATCGAGCAAGCCGGAATGGACAATCAAAACACAAAATAAAATCGGGCAGGTCGGGACGATATCGACCTCAAACACTTATGAGCCGGCATTATCATGGGGGCAGGCAGGGCAATGTTCGAAGACCTGAGATTTCGCTATCCCTTCCGGAAATACCAGGAGATGATACTGGAGAACGTCGAGGCCGAGATCCTCTCTGGAAAGGGCGACCAGCGTTACCACATCATGGCCCCGCCGGGCTCGGGCAAGACCATCGTGGGCCTGGAGCTCATCCGCCGTTTCCTGCGACCGGCGGTCATCTTCGCCCCCACCACCACCATCCAGAAGCAATGGCAGGAGAAGGTGGGCATGTTCACCGAGCTACCGGAGAGGGTGGATGAACTCACCAGCCTCGACCCAGACCACCTCGCCGATATCAACATCTTCACCTACCAGCTAATCTCCACAGCGGGGGAATCCCGGGACCTGCTGAAGGCCATGGCGGTACGGGAATGGAAGGACGACCTGCTCAGGGAGGCCCAGTCCCGGGATGAGACAAAGGCCGATGAGCGGCTGAGGGTTCTGGAGCGGAACAACCCCAGGGCCTACCGGCGTGAGCTCTCCAGGCGGGCGGTCAGGGTGAAGAAACGACTCCTGAAAGAGAAGGATGTGGATGTCAGCCATTTCCTGCACCCCAATGCCATGGCGCTCATCTGTTCCCTGGTGGACCGGGGTATCGGTACCATCGTCCTGGACGAGTGCCACCATCTGCTGGACTACTGGGCCATCGTCCTGCGCCACCTGATAGAGCAGGTCCCGGGAGTACAGGTCATCGGCCTCACCGCCACATTGCCCGACCCCGAGGATGACAAGGCCCACGAGAACTATTCCAGCCTTCTGGGTGACGTGGATTTCGAGGTGCCCACTCCGGCGGTGGTCAAGGAGGGGGATCTGGCGCCCTACCGCGACCTGGCCTACTTTGTGGAACCGACCAACCGGGAGCTCCAATACCTGGAGAACATCAAGGCCGAGTTCGAGAGGGCCATCCATGAACTGACCGCCAGCCCCGAATTCCGGGAATGGGTCCTCAGCCGGCTTACCGAACGCAGGGAGGGGTCGGGTTATGTCAACTGGGCCGATTTCATCGATCAGTATCCGGCATTCTCCATCGCCGCCTTGCGTTTCCTGCGCCATATAGGTCATGTCATGCACGAGGGGATGGTCATCCCGTTGAAGGGCCGAAAGCCACTGACCATCGACGACTGGGTCGTGTTGCTGGAGCGTTATGGCCTTGACCGGTTGAAGGTCAGCTCCAGAAAGGAGGACCACGAGCTCTTCGAGCGCCTGCGCAAGATATTACAGCCCTTCGGGATGACCCTGACCGAGCGGGGCATTCGCCAGAGCCGTTCACCAGGCGATCTGGTGCTGGCATTCTCCGAATCCAAGGATGTGGCCGTGGGGCTCATCCTGGCGGCCGAGTTGGGGGCCCTGGACCGGGACCTGCGGGCGGTGGTGGTCACCGATTTCGAGAAGATGTCCAGTGGTGTCAAACGGCTGGAGGGAGTCCTGAACAGCGACGCCGGCAGCGCCATTCGCATCTTCAAGTTCCTGGCCAACCATCCGGTAGTGGGCGATCTGGACCCCATCCTGGTCACCGGCAGGACGGTCATGGCTGACAGCGACCTGAAAGACAGATTGCTGGATAGGATAAACGGATACCTGATCGATAATGGCCTGAACGCCGAGTGTGCCTTCGAACCCACCGATTCACCCAAGGTGGTAAAGGTGGTGGGCACCGGTTCCGACTGGTCCTCCAGGACCTATGTGACCCTGATCACCACTCTCTTCGAGGAGGGTTTGACCCGCTGTCTGGTTGGGACCAGAGGTATCTTTGGGGAGGGCTGGGATTCATTGAGCCTGAACACGCTCATCGACCTGACAAGTGTAACTACAAGTACCTCCGTCCAGCAGCTCAGGGGCCGTTCCACCAGACTGGACCCCAAATGGCCCAAGAAGGTGGCCAACAACTGGGATGTGGTCTGTGTGGCCCGGCAGTTCGAGAAGGGTGACGCCGACCTGGATCGATTCACCAGGCGTCATGACCAGTACTGGGGATTGATGGAGAGTGTCGATGATGGTGGCACAGAGGGGGAGATCGTCAAGGGCATCGGCCATATCGACCCCGAGCTGGCCTTCCAGCTCCATCGCAAGGACCATACCGGGCTGGACCTGAAGCGATTGAACAAATTGATGTTGGCCAGGCTCAGTGCCCGGGATAAGAGCCATGACCTGTGGAAGGTGGGTTCCAAATACAAGGATCGGCAGGTCTCCCGCTCCAGGATGGTCGTGGATCGTTTGAAGCTCCATTCGGTACACACCCTGCAACAAAATCTGGCCGAGATCCCGGACCAGTTCGAGAGCTCGCGCAGGATCCGGCGACAGGCCAAGGCCTATTACGGGCTGCTCTTTATCTCCTGGCTTTTGCTCTTTTTCGATATCCGGTTCATTACCATGGCATCCATGCTCACCGTGGGCGGTTGCCTTCTGCTTGCCACCATCAAGGCCCTGGACCTGCGAAATCATCGCAATGCCGTAAAGGTCTGGCAAACCAGGATCGCCTCGCCCAGACCCGAGGACATGCTGCAGGATATCGGCCGGGCCCTGCTGGAGAGCCTGAAACGGGTCGGCTCGGTCAGCCGTCGATTGAACGAGGATTACATTCGTCTAGAGTGGCTGGATGAGGAGAGCGTCGAGGTGGTTCTGGATTATGCCTCACCGGCTGATTCGGCCCTTTTCACCAGATCGTTGCAGGAGCTCTTCATGCCCCTGGTGGACCAGCGATATCTCATCCTCTACGATGTCTCGAGGTTGTCGGACCTGGCGATGGACCGGGTCTGGGTCCAGTGGGGACAGAGGATGGCTCAGGACGATGAGCGAACCACGACGATCTACTACCCGCTGCCCAAAGAACTGGGTCGGCGCAACAAGTTCGCCCGGATATTCGCCGAGAGCTGGGAGCGGTATGTGGGTGGCTCCGAGCTGGTGAACACCCGCTCTGGTCTGGGGCGGCAGATAATGCTGGAGGCCAGAGCCCAGGAGCGCCCAGAGGTTGACGCGATGGCGTTCACAACCTGGTTGTAGGCTCGAAATCAAGATGAACAACTGGGCAACGCCGCACTAAAGCAAGCGCTCAAGGACCAGGACCGGGAATCCAGGGTCATCGCCAGTCAGGCCCAGCGACAGTAGTGAACTACCACCCCCTCTAGGAGATGGTAGTTCACGGGGCCTTATTATCACACCCGAACTCCACATTGCACTTGGCAGTTCATGATTTGATACCAGATTTGACTCCTCCTTTGGTACCACAGTGAAATGATGTGGCGATGGTCCCGTTGATCCCGTTGATCGTTCCAAAATGCAGGCTTATTGTGACAATCAAGGACAACCAGTCCTCGGTCAAATCAAGCGAGCAGCCGAAATGTTTTTAATAATGTCCTAATCATCGGAATGATTCGATGAGTGAAGAAATAACACCAGAAGAGCTGCTGAGCATCATCAATCAAGCAGCTCGTGAAGGTGCTACGGAACTTGATTTATCCTCAAAAGGTATTACCGAACTTCCCGAATCCATAGGCAAGCTTCAGAGCCTCCTGAGACTAAACCTAAATTACAATAATCTAACTAACCTGCCCGAATCAATTGGCAATCTCCAGAACCTCCAGGGACTGTATCTAAATAACAACCATCTGACGAGCCTGCCCGAAACCATAGGTGATCTTCAGAACCTCCAGTCATTGAGCCTCAGAAACGACCTCGCCAGCCTCCCGGTGTCCATAGGCGATCTCCAGAGTCTTAGGTCACTAGATCTCGGCTACAACATGCTGACGAGCGTGCCTGAATCAATTGGATATCTCCAGAACCTCACGGGACTAGCCCTCAATACCAACAAACTAAAGAGCCTACCCGAATCCATCGGTGATCTCCAGAACCTCCAGGAACTGTTTATCAATTTCAATCAACTGACGAATCTCCCAGAATCCATAGGCAAGCTGGAGAGACTTGAAATACTCATCCTCGTGAGCAACCAACTGAAGAGCTTACCCAGATCAATTGGCAATCTCCAGAACCTCCAGGGACTTTTTATCGATCAAAATCCTCTCAACCCTGAGCTGGCTGCTGCAAACAAGCAGGGGTTCGACGCCCTTCAAGTGTATCTAAGAGGGAGAGCGACCGATACTGTGGAAGGGATCGAGGTCTTGGATGAATTCGAAGGGGTCCTGGCAGGTCCCAGGTCAGTGAGCTGCGTAGCCTGTCAGGTCCATATCACTGTGGGCAGGCCCGGTAGGTTCCGTTGCCCGGCTTGCAAGGCTGATTCCTGCATTGGCGAGGATGGCTCGGTCACCCTGGTCAAGGGAGCGGATAGGACATTTGCGGACCCACAGGTTCCAGCAGAAGACGAATTCTTATCGCTGCTGAAACAGTTGAAAGGATCTCGATGGGAGCAGCGGGCCAGTGCCATCGGTAACCTGGGACTTTTGGGGGACCGCAGGGCCACCGCAGTACTCATAGAATCCCTTATCGACGAGGACCCCGGCAATCAGGATATGGCCGCCCAGGTGTTGATGGAGCTTTACGGTAATGATGTTGCGCCCTTCATCCAGGCCCTGGAGCACTCCGATAGGATGATCCGCCGGGCCGGTGCCAGATGGCTGCGGACATTACGGGAGGAGGCCTACGCCAACCCCAAGGACCCAGCGGGCCGTCAGAACGCCTACCGGTTGCTGGACAACAGGGCTCACCTGGCAATCCCGGTAATCGCCGAAGCGGCCATGGACGGTGATGTGTTCGTGCGCCGGGAAGCCCTGACCTGGTTAGCGTTGCTGGACCATCCCCGGGGCAACGCCGCACAAAAGCAAGCGCTCAAGGACCAGGACCGGGAATCCAGGGTCATCGCCAGTCAGGCCCAGCGACAGTAATAAACACCCGGTTCGGGTACAAGCAATATAACCAGGATGACCCTTTACCTGACAACTGACAACCGAGTTGTAGTTGATGCCAACCGAACCCAAGACCAAGCGCGATATCGAGATTACCTATCCGGTGGACCAGTTCATCGCCAAGCTGCGCCGCCTGGCCGATTGCCTGGAACAGGATAAGCCCTTTGCCATCTCCCTGGCCGGCGAGCGGGTCCGGGTGCCCAAAGACGCTATCTTCAACATCGAGCACGAGCTAGGCTCAAAGGAAGAGGAGATCGAATTCCAGTTGAAGTGGAAGCTGTAGGATTGTTATGTAACTACAAGTAATTCCCCATCTCTTTATAAAGATGTCCTATCGTAACAGGACACTTTGGGCCATAAGTGTACTATCGTACTGGTACACTCCTGGTACACTCCTGGTACACCCCGACTTCATGCCGGGAGCGCGATCCGACCTCTAGGGCCGCGTCCGCCGCATGGTCCTGGGGAATGGGATGACATGCTTGATATGCTCCAGGCCGCAGATCCAGGTGATGGCGCGGTCCAGACCCAGGCCGAAGCCGGAGTGGGGCACCGAGCCGTACTTGCGCAGATCCAGGTACCAGCCCAGGCTCTCGGGGTCCAGGCCCTCCTCCTCGATGCGGGCGGTCAGCTCGGCAGGGTCCCAGACACGCTCGCCGCCGCCGATGATCTCGCCGTAGCCCTCGGGCGCCAGCAGATCGTGGCAGACCAGCGCCTTTGGCTCGGCGGGGTCGGGGCGATGGTAGAAGCCCTTCTCACGAGGGAAGTGGGTGATGTAGAGCGGCAGGGTTCGTTTCTCGGTCAGGGCTTTCTCCTCGGTGTAGCCGAAGTCGTCGCCCCAGGCCAGATCGAACCCCATGCCATTGAGCTCGTCCAGCACCTCCTGGTACTTCATCCGCTCGAAGGGCGGCTCCAGGGATTTGAGGGGCGCCGGATCGCGACCCAGTAGTTTCAGTTCGGGGATATGTCTTTCCAGCACCCTGGCCACAAGATGGCAAACCATCTCCTCGTCCAGGGCCATCATCTGCTCGTTGTGGGTCCAGGCGGCCTCCACCTCGGCGTGCCAGAACTCCGAGACATGGCGCCGCGTCCGGGATTTCTCGGCCCGATAGGAAGGGGCGGTGGTGTAGATCTTTCGACAGAGAACATCATGGCCTCGGCATAGAGCTGCCAGGACTGGGTCAGATAGGCGTAGAATCTCTGGGCCGCCCCGGGGGTTCCCGGCTCAGGGTCGCTCAACCCAGGGGCCGAGTCGTCATCGCAATAGACGTTGAAGAGGGTCGAGCCGCCCTCACAGGCGTCGCGGACAAAGCTGGGGGACTGGACCTCGGTGTAGCCCTTGGCGTCCCAGAACTCCCTGAAGGCGCCAAAGACCGTGGCCCTGATACGCAACGTTGCGTTCATCTCCCTGGAGCGCAACCACAGATGGCGATTGTCCATTAGCCATTCGTCCGACTGGTCCTTGGTGATGGGGAAGGGCTCGGCATAGTGGAGCACCTCGAAGCCGGTGGCCTGTAGCTCGTGACCGCCCGGGGCTCGCCGGTCCTCGGCCACCCGACCTTCGACGATTACCGATGACTCCAGCAGAGCCTTCTTGGCGCTCTCCAGCTCCTCCTGGGGCACTCGCCCCTTCTTGACCGTGCACTGGATGATCCCGGTGGTGTCCCTGACAACAACAAAGGCGATGGAGCCGGAGGAGCGGGTTCGGTAGATCCAGCCTCTGACCTTCACGGTCCGGTCGTCGTGCTCGCCTCGCTGCAGGGCGTCGATGGTGGTCCAGCAATCCTGGTCCTGGAATTCGGGATAGGCTCGCATGGCGCGGACAGCTTTAAGGAGGCCAAAAGGATTGTGTAGATGTGCTTGAATCCAGGGCCGGGGATGGGACCGGAGCCATGACGCGAAAGAAACAGAGGCGGTATCCCTGCCTGCCTGTTTGCTGGCTGCTGGCGGCTCCGAGGGGGTATGGTGTCGTGGTCTGTCCCGGCTGTCGTTGGCCCAAGGGGGTCGATCTGACCACTAAAAGCAGTCGTTGTCCTCGATGTGGAAAGACCCTGAACCTCTCACGGATGAGGGTCTGGGCCAGGGTGAGCGAAGCCGACCAATTGCCCAGGGCAGTCGGCAAGGTGGCCGATAGACTGAAGGGCGATACACCATCGGAGCTACTTGCCGAGTATCCCAGCGGTCGTAAACGTCCCCAGGTCGGTACCCTTGGGTCCCCGATCACCGATGACCAAGCGGTCAGACCACCTGACCCCTTGCATGCCCCGGAAGACCCGGATACCTCCGGTCGGCATACCAAAGCTAACCAGACCAAAGTCAAAGAGCCCGGAGACCGGCAGACCAGTGACCGAATGGCCGCTGACCGACAGACCACCATCGACCCCATTGCCCTGGCCCTGAGGGCCGCGATCCTGTCAGGCGCCAAAAGCCGCTGGGAACGGGTCAAGACCGCCGTCCAGGAGCTGGGCAAGCTCCTGGGTGCTTTCGATGTCGATGAGCTACGAGAACTCCTCTCGCGCCTGGGAGCCATCGCAGGTGACCCGAAGGCGGGTGGCGAGGCGGTAAAAGAGACCCCGGCGACGGATGGCGATATGGCGGAGGCGGACCTGGCCAGCGAGCGTTGGGCTGCCAGGCTCATGGAGGCCGAGATCATCTACTCGCCCACCCGGGGGCGGTACCGGTTGATATGATATTACCGGTGGAGCTACCGGTGGAGCTTTACGTGAGAGCCGAGGAAGAATGGCATGATACCTGTTCAGGCCAGGCAGGTATTGAAACCTGTTCAGGCTAGGCAGGTATTGAACCCTGTTCAGGCTCGGAAGAGCAAGCGTCTGGAAGACAGTC
>CAYSUX010000002.1:0-37194 GCA_964434315.1 uncultured archaeon | reverse complement strand
GAAGCTTATCATCGGGCGCGAGTTCATCGGCAATGTGGTCATTCCCTACAAGGACATCGAGTAGGACCACTGTAGATCAAGATAGAGTGAGTGGGACCCATGGAGAAGGTCCAGTACATCGTGGTGGGAGCCGGACTGGCTGGCCTGGCTACCGCCTGGACCCTGGCCAAAGGCGGGGCCGAGGTGATGGTCGTCGAGCGCGGGGACTATCCCGGTTCAAAGAACGTCACCGGAGGCCGCCTCTACCTGGGACCGGTTCGCTCCCTGTGCGGTGAGCTGCTGGAGGGCGCGCCCTTCGAGCGTCAGGTCGTCAAGGAGCGGTTCTGCGCCATGGGAGCCGAAGGCTCGACCATGATGGAGCTGCGAAGCGACAAGCTGGCCACTCCCGAGTACGAGAGCCACACCCTCATCCGGGGCACGTTCGACCAGTGGCTGGCCGACAAGGCCACCCAGGCCGGGGCCATGATCGTTCCCGGCTACAAGGTGGATGAGCTGCTGTTCAAGGATAACCGGGTTATCGGCATCTCGGCGGCCGACGACCCCATCGGTGCCGATACCGTGGTGGCCGCCGACGGCGCCCTGTCGTTCCTGGGCGAGCAGGCCGGCCTGCTGAAACGGGACCCCCACCACTATGCCGTGGGCTTCAAGGAGGTTCACGGTCTGGACGCCTCGCGCGTCGAGGAGCGCTTCGGCCTGCTCGATGGTCAGGGATTGGCCCAGCTCTACTTCGGTCAACTGACCAGGGGTATGCCAGGAGGAGGATTCCTCTACACCAACAAGGAGAGCCTGGCCCTGGGCATGGTACTGAACCTGGACCCATTGACCCACCGTCAACCGACCATCACGCCCCACGAGATCTTCGAGAAGTTCAAGACTCGACCCGAGATAGCCCCGTTGCTGAAAGACACCCAGCCCCTGGAGTACGGAGCCCACGCCATCCTGGAGGGCGGTATCCATGGCGTCCCCGGGAATCTGGTCAGGGACGGCTTCATGCTGGCTGGAGACGCCGCCGGGCTCTCGTTGAGTCTGGGGCTTATTGTCAGAGGTATGGATCTGGCCCTTGTGTCAGGAGTGCTGGCGGGTCAGACCCTGCTGGATTGCGGCAAGGCCGAGAACCACTCGGCCGGGGCTCTGGCAGCCTACGAGACCCGGCTAAAGAGCCATATGATCTGGAAGGACATGAAGACCTTCAAGAACTTCCCGAAGCTACTGGCCGGCCCCAAGATGTACTCGGAGTACCCGGAGCTGGGGGTCAAGATGATGGAGGATATGATGGCGGTTGGTTCCGGAGCCAAACCCAGGCTTGCGTGGCCGATGATAAAGACCATGATGTTCATGGGGCTGAATCCCCGCAACTGGCCCGACCTGTTCAGGATGGTGAGGGTATGAGCGAAACGCCCGCTTCAGCCGAGCCCGCCCCTGCTTCCGATGCCTCCTCCAAGCCCGCCTCCTCAGACGCCCCTGCCAATGGGCCCATGAAGATAGAGGCAAAGCTGGGCTGGAACGTCTTCAAACTGGACAAGGAGTCGCACATCGAGATCGATCAGACGGCCTGCCGGGAGCGGTGTAGTCTCAAGCCCTGCCTTCACATCTGCCCGGCAAACCTCTACACCCTGGATGGTGAGGGAAATGTCAAGGTGGACTTCGAGGGCTGCCTGGAGTGCGGTAGCTGCCTCATCGTCTGTCCCGAGGGCGCCCTGACGTGGAAATACCCGAAGGCGAGTCAAGGCGTGATGTACAAGTTCTGTTGAACTATCGGTTTCCTCCACAGGAACACATAGTTCACAGAGCACTCACAGACCGTTTGGGGAGAGATTGTAAAAATCGGTGGCTGGCTCCCCCTATTTGGGGTTGCCCTTATTTGGAGTTCCATTCCGGCGACTCGAATACCCTGTTGCCGTCACAGACGATGCCCGGTGGCGAGAGGATGGGGTCTCATCCCCGTCCACCAGCAGATGGGGGTTGACCAGAGGCTCCGGGTAATCCTCGGGCATCAATGTCAGGCACAGGCCGTGGCCCGCCGGGAGGTGTCGATGGAGAAGAACTCCATACGCATGGACCGGAACGCCGGGGTAGACAGTCTGATGTTCGGTACCTCTCCCACTTAAAAGCTACCTCCCTCAATACTGGGTTATGCCCATGTCATCAACCCCCTCTTTTCCCACGCCTGCCTCACAGTTCGCCACCCTCTATGTCACCGCCTCATCCAGGGAAGAAGCGGGGACCCTGTCCAAAGCCGCGGTCGAGGCAAGCCTGACCGCCTGCGCCAACATCATTGCCATCGATTCGGTCTATCGTTGGGAGGGGAAGCTGTGCCAGGAGCCCGAGGTGGCCATCCTGTTCAAGACCCGCGCCGGGCTGACCGACCGCTTGATGGCATTCATCGCCGCCCGCCATTCCTATGACTGCCCCTGTATGGTCGTGTTGCCATGGCAGGGAGTCCACCAACCCTATGCCGATTGGGTGGCCGGGGCGACGGAAGCGGTAGCGGAAGATTAGGTTGTGATGGGCCGTGTAAGTGTAATGGATCGCCTTTGCAGGCCAAGGTTAGCATGGAGGCCATTGGAACTCGTGTCTGTGATTCCCAACCTCGACGGCCCCGGTGTGGCTACTCATTGGAAGAAATCTACCAAACAGGCCTATAACAACAAAAAGTCGGTGGGAGGGGCAGCCCGGCACCATCGAAGAACGCCATTTCCTCGACATCGGCGCTGAGCTTACCCAACCCTTGATGAGTTTTTGCCGACCGCCACACCTGCGATGCCCCTGTATGGTTACGCGACCGGGCACGGGGACTCATCTCCCTGTTGCCCAAATGGTCACAGAGGCAAACCCGGTCTTCATGGGGATGGGTGAACGAGACCGGGATTCGGGTTTGGCAATACCTCCTCTGGTCGGGTGTGATAGGCTTATGGAAGTCCGCTGGGCTACGCAGACCCAGGTTCGGGACCATAGACCATGAACCTCCGGTTCGATATAACCGATGTGAAGTTCCCAGGCAGAAGATTTATATGCCCGTGGCTGAGCCGGTGCCGGGGGGCAGGGATATGGCGGTCCGGGTGGGCGATGATGGCCTGGGCCGGGGGGTGGCATCGATCCCGTGGATATCCCTGGAGAAGGAAGGAAGGAAGGAAGGAAGGAGAATGATACCGAGCAGGAGGTGCCAGCCCGAGGCTCTGGCCCTGGTATGGACCTGGACCCCCTGGCCGCTGAGTCGGAGACACAGGAAGCATAGGAAGCGCGCCGCAAAGGGGACATTCAACGCTGGAAAGATAGTTGGTAGCCGACAGCCGACCAAAGTGCCAAATAGAGCAGTCCCAGTGAACCCCCGATTTTCTTGACCGTTTTCGACCTAGCAGTCTGCGGAGCCGGTCCCGCCGGAGCCGCCACCGCCTTCTACGGTGCCAGGGCGGGCCTAAAGGTAGCCCTGCTGGACAAGGCCACCTTCCCCAGGGACAAGGCCTGCGGCGGCCTCCTGACCCCCAGGACCTTCACCAGCCTGCCAGGCCTGGAGGAGCATATCCGCAAGGTGGTGGAGTGTACCTCGGACCGGGTGAATCTCTATTCCCCCAGCGGCCGTTGGATGGTGAACCACCACTTCGGGCAGAACAGACCATCCAACATCCGCCGCCGGGAGTTCGATCACGCCCTGGTCAAGGCGGCTGTCGGCGAGGGTGCCCGGCTTTATGAACAGACCCGGGTCACGTCGGTGAAGGTGGACTCTGTCGGCAGGGGTATCGGTGCCGGTGCCGGTGGCGTTGCCGATCCCGAAGGACCGATGACGACCGTGGGGGTCAGGGGTCCCGACGGCAAGGCCGATATCAAGGCCAGACTCATCATCGGAGCCGAAGGACCGATGGCCCTTTCCGCCCGTTATTTGCGCAAGAAACTGGGCATCCCGGCCTGGAACGATCGGCAGATGGGCACCGCGGTCATGTGGGAGGTCGATGTGGGACCCGAGTTCATCGAGCAGGCCTACGATGGGGAACACAAACTGCTGGTTCATTTCAAACCCGAGAACATGGACGGCTATGCCTGGGTCTTCCCCAAGGCCGACACCCTGAACATCGGCTTCGGCAGTTACAACCGGGATATCAGGACCATGTCCGTCAAGGATACCTTCGGCCGCTATGTGGAGCTCTTGCGACGGGAGGGCTTCTATCCCGAAGATCTGCCGGTATGCGAACACAAGGGCGCCCCATTGCCCCTGGCCGGCCCCATCAAACGGTCATACACCGATGGCCTGATGCTGGTGGGCGACGCCGCCGGTCTGGTCTCGCCCCTGTCCGGTGAAGGTATCTTCTACAGTATGCGCTCGGGATTGCTGGCGGTGGAGACCGCTGTCGCGGCCCTTGAGGCTGGAAACACATCAGCCGAGACTCTGGCGCCCTACGAACGGGCCTGGCGTGGCGAGTTCCACCGGGAGTTCAAGGACCTGGCCTTCTTTGCCTGGGCCGCCATCCGCTGGCCCGAGCTACTGGTCTACTATGGCACAAAGGACCAACAATTGCAGACCATGTTCGCCGATCTCTTCCTGGGTATCACCCCCGGGGGCCTGCGCAAGGGCAAGGTCATCAGGCGGGTCATCCTGGACGCCCTGCGTTACCGTTGGGTTCCCGGAAAGTGAGCTTCTCATCGAGCTTATTTTCGGCAATGGCTTTTTAGGTTGGCAAGGCCTTGGATTGGATACGTTGGCCCTGGTCGTCATGTGCGTACCGGGCCTTCCAAGAGACTGGACCAGGTAGTATGGGTTCGATATCAAGAGAATGGCTATTTGCGTTGACAATCTCCCTGTCGCTCCTTTTGGTGAATCTCCTTGTCACGCCGGGGGTCACAGGAGGGGGCAACGGCAACGACTTACCCGTACCACAGAGCGATATCCTGCTGGATTGGGATCACTATGAAGGGGAGTTCAGGTACATCTACACCGAAGGTGGGAACCTTGACCCGGACACGGTCACCATGGACATTCGCGAAAAGAACAGTGGTTACCGGGAGACCCTGATGACCGGTGACGGCAGCCTCTACAAGGAGGGCAGCCGGATCATAGGCAACTCATCCCTGGAACCCCGGGACGACCAGGAGTACGCGATTACCGTGAGAATCAATGGTGAGCCTGTGGCCGATAGGGAGTTTAGCACCAGTGGCGAGGAGTTCGTTCCGACAGCGGGTCTTTACACCTATGATATGCACATGGAGATGGCCGAGAACGATGATGACTTTTCCCTGAGCATGCTCATGGATATGACGGCCACCATCGAGAACACCGAACAGTACGAGGAGACCACCATGGAAGGAACCCTTGAGATGCACTCGAACGATGAGGGCATCAACATCGATATGAGCGGGACGGCCGACCAGATGGACAAGGAGGCCTCGGGAATCCCCATCGACAGCTACATGAACATGGATCTGGAGGGCACCTTCGACTACAATGACGGCCTGATGAGCATGAGCGGTGACACCCGGATGAGGTTGTCAGAGGAGAACAAGTTGGACACCGAGCAGTACTTTCTCATGGACGGGACCTGGAGCATGGGAACCAGTGGTGGGACGATCTATTCCGAGGAGCAGACCGTGCGCTTCGAGAACCATGACAATCACAATGGTGAGAGCTTTGATTGCATGGTCCAGGATTCCTATTTCTTGAGGACCGACTCCGGGGATGAGTATGAGAACTTCACCACCAACTGGAACGTCAGGGAAGATGGGTACACCAACACCACCGTCTATTTCGAATATGAAGAGAAGGAGAATGGAGATACCACAGAGGAGGGCTCAAAGTATCCCGAGAATTCACCGGAACCTGAAGATGAGGACCTGGACCTTTCCGATATCGCCGAGTTGAACGGCGCTTCACCCATCGTGCCGGTGCCGGGTGATGTCTTTGTCTTCCCCTCGGAAGAGGATGTGGACTTTACCATCCGCTACGAGGTAAGCCGGGCAGTTACCAAGAACTACGCAGGCCGTTCGTTCAACGCGCTCCTTTTAACCGGTACAGCTCAGGGCGAGGGAAGTGGAAACTCGAAGCTCTACATATCCTTCGATCCGGAGTACGAGGGTCTGACATTGTACTTCATGCAAGACCTGGAGTGGGGCTCACAGACCCTGATGGCCACTTTCACCATCACGGATGTCCAGGCCGACCCTTCCAACGAGGATGACGATGAGCTCAACCTCCTTTTGTTGTTGATACCCCTGGTCGTAATCCTGGCCATCGTGGGTGGGGCCGTGGCCTACCGACGCCGCGACCTTGGAGATGATGCCGGCGATGAGCTCTGGGACCAGCCCTTGCAGACCCCTGTGACCGGTCAGCAGCAGACCATCGCCACTCCGGGGACGGCTCAACCAGGATACACGCAGGGCCAGGTGGCATACCAGACCCAGGCCGGTCAAGTCGCCTACCAGACCCAGGGTCAGGTGGCCTATCAGGGTCAGGAACAGCGCTTTGATGTCGGCCAGGGTTACGCGACCGGAGGCGTCTTCGGCACCGCCGCGACCGCCACGAACACCGTGCCTGCCACAGCCACCAATGCTCCTGCCGTCGTGGCCCAGGCTCCGCCCGCGGCCACCTGCCCCTTCTGCTCGGGCCTGGCACCCTTCCTGCCCGAGTACCGGTACTACTACTGCGCCAACTGCCAGCAATACCTGGAGCTATACTGACAGCGCTCGCCCTGTTTGGTTCTTATAGTCATCGTCGGCAGGCGGGCCTGATGCAGGTTTGATCCTCAACGCAGGTTTATCTTGCGCTCGGGCATATCCAGCTCCATGTTGGTGAAGCGGGCCATGGCGAACAGAAGGTCCGAGAGTCGGTTGAGGTAGCCAACAAGGGTCGGGCGTAGTTGCTGGTCGGGCGGTAGGCTCTCGTTGAAGACCACCAGCTCCCTTTCGGCTCTGCGGCAGATGGCCCGGGCCTGATGCAGGGCCGATCCCGCGGCACAGCCTCCGGGCAGGATGAAGCCGGTCAGGTTCGGCAAGCGCATGTCAAAGGAGTCGATGGCCTGCTCCAGGGTCTTGATGGTGGAGGGCGCCAGCCTGACACCGCTCTCACCCAGGGGATCGGCCAGCTCACAACCCAGACGGAACAACTGCTGTTGGGTGGTCTTCAATCGCTGTATCACCCGACCCGGAGCCGGCGGATAGAGGCTCATTGCCAGCCCCAGCACGCTATTCAGCTCATCCACACTGCCCATGACCGCCAGCCTGGGATCGGCCTTGGAGGTGCGATGGTCGCTGAACAGGCCGGTGGTGCCGTCGTCACCGGTACGGGTGTACAGGGCCATGAGAGGCCAAGGAGAGGGGTCCTAAATAAGGGTCCGGCCCTACCATGACCGATGTACTTCGACGAACTGACAATGACCGAGTTCAAGACTGCCAGGCAAAAAGCCGACGGTCTGGTCATCTGGCCGGTGGGTATCACCGAGGAGCACGGACCACACCTGCCGCTGGCCACCGATTCGATACAGGGTGAGTGGACCGTCAACGAGACCGCCAGAACGACGGGCGCCCTTGTGGCCCCGCCCCTGCGATACGGTCTGGCCCAATCGACCCGCAACTTCCCGGGGACCATCTCAATAAGTTTCGACACCTTACGAACCCTGGCCACCGAGATCCTGCGAGAGTTCCTGCGACAGGAGCTTGACCGGGTGGTGGTGCTATCGGGCCATGCCGGTTCGGCCCACATGATGGCGCTCAGATTGGCGGGTCAGAGGGTCATGACCGACTGGAAGGCCGATCCGGCTCCCGACAAGGGTCGGGAACCCAGGATCATGGTCCTCTCGGACTGGGACCTGATCTACGGCGACGGGGATCTACCGGAGATACCTGCCGGCGACGGTCATGCAGGGGCCATGGAGACCTCCCGTATCATGGTCATCCGTCCCGACCTGCTCAAAGGCACGGCCAAAGCCGAGTTCCCTCCCCACCATAACTACCGGATAGTCACCGATCCCGAGAGATGGTTTCCCTCGGGGGTCATGGGCGATCCCTCGGCAGCCTCGTTAGAGCTGGGCGAGAAACTGAACACCGTCGTCGTGGAAGGCCTGACCCGGCTCATCAAGGAATTCCGGAACTAGCTGAGCGAGTTCTACTTCCTGAGCGGGTCCTACATCCTTCCCGGGATGGAGATCCCCGGTCGTCTTTCGGTGGCTACCTATGCCCCGGTCTCAATTTCCCGGACCCGGACCTTGATCGGACTGGGCAGCTTGTGGCCGGCCTTGCGTAGGGCGTCCTTGGCCTGGTCCATATGCTGCTTTGAGGTGAAGAGGGTCATGATCCGCTGTCCGGCACTGACCCTGGCGGCGGAATGGACATTCTTGCCAAAGGACTTGCGCATGCCCTGGGAGACACGGTCGGCTCCGGCGCCGCTGGCCTGCTTGTTGTGACGCAGCACATGGTGGGGGTAGACATGGAACTTCAGGTGGTAACCCTGACGTCCGGCCTCCTTGTTGATGGCCCGGTTGGCAGTCACACGGGCCGCTTCCATGGCCACATGGCGAATAACGCAGGCCTCGGTGACCGTAAGCTCGATAGCCAGTGGGAACTCGGCCGACAGGTTGCCAACGTCGAACTGTGTGATACGGGAAGCGGGTACGCCACCCATGTACTTGCGGCGGGTAAAGGCCTGGGAGCGGGTCCTGCGGAACATGCTGCTGGGGGATTTCTTGGCCATTTCGGGTCAGCTCCGAAAGAACGGAATGGAGGCGGTGGAGCCCGGTTAGTTAAATAAGGTTTTGGTGACTGAAATCGTATTGGTGTTGGACATGGTATATAAAATAGCAGGTATGGCGGTCTGCCGGTGGGGCTTTATTATCCCGCTTTGTGTATTTGCCTGCCCATGGGGGAACCGCAATATGAAGAACAAAGCATGGTCCAGAAGACAGCTCTATCGATTGAAGGGCTTCAAATGCAAATGCCGTGGTAGAGTGGAAATGCGCCGGGCTTTCAACCCGTCGGCGTCTCGCCACGAGGGTTCGAACCCCCGGTGCTTTACCTTAGTGCTATTGCTTTGAAAAGCTTTCTGTGTCGGTTCAGTGAGAATGCACTCTACCGGCCATGACAAAGCCCTAGGCGTTCCCGGTTCGTTTTTGTTATGACTTGGATACTATGCCAAACTGTTCAATTCAGGTCTTGAACTTGCATATGAAATATATATTCTGAAACGAACGCTTCGGGCCTGGACGAGTCAAATCGGATGCAAATTAGCAATTTTAGGTACCACCGACATATGTACTGTTTTTAAAGTGTTTCATTTGAAGGAATAATACCCCTATATATAGTCGAGATAAAACCCACCAAATCGAGAGCATTAATCTTCCATTTTCTTTATGTAATTACTCGTTAGTGATTACTTCCATATCATCGGTGCGGGAGGGTATCCTCTGCGATTGAATATCATCTATGACAATCATCGCGGCAAGCCTTTTTAGGCCTGCCCGTAATACCTGATTTGGTTCGACCAGATTGGACCGTGAAAACGCACTCGATGAACCGGAAGCCGATAACACGACGTGGAGGTAAGGGTGCGGGTGCTGATCTGGTCGAACCACCTTTCTTAATTAGTTAATGATATCTACTTTATAAGATTTTTGAACCCACTGATTATCACTGATAATTATCGAGTTCCTAATTGTGATTATGCCCAGCCCAAGACCTCGGCGGCTATGGCCAGAAATACGGTCAGGGTTCCGACACCGCCCTCGGCTGCTGCTGTCCTTCGTTCCGTCCACCATGCCCGGACCTTCGACCTGCCTGCGGGCAATGGCATCCGAGGCCTGGCGATAGGGGCAGTGAGCGCCACACCAGGATTCAACGGTCATCGCAGAGCGGCCGTACATCTGGGGCAGGCCTTCCAATCGGGCTCAACATCAGCGCCGCAGTCTGGGCAGATCGTGGGTCTTTTTTTCAGGGGGGTGGGGCTATGTGGGAATATCTTCGAGTCGGATCGAATGGTCTCATGGCACTCGGGGCATTTGTTCTCGACATCCGGCTCTTTCCTGGAACTCGGTGGCTTTGGAAACACATCATCTTCCTTGGTCGCAGGCGGAGCCTTGGTAATCGGGTCATCCATGAAATCCGCTATGGGTGAAGGGATTGGCAAAGGAGGGGGAGCAGACCGGGGACGCTCAACGGTTCCGTCAGGTGGTTTGGGCGGTTTGTATTCCTCAGCGATGGGAGACCCGGGACGAGTTCGATGATCACTTTGCGTATCCCGGTTCGAAGACATCGCACGACCGGGTGGTCCAGGCGGGGTCAGAGTTCGGTCGGAAGGAGACTGGTATCTGTCGTTACCATCGAACGACGGAGGAGGGGGATTCGAGTACATATTCATATCCACATCCATGGAAGAGTAAGCCATCCCACCACGGTCCGCCTGCTCTCCAGGGCCTCTGATGAGCCGGGTCACAACCCTGGCGATGACAATGACAACGACGACAATGAATATCGTTGTACATATTGCCACTGCCCATAATTGCCAGATCGTCTCATCGTCCTTGTAATCCTCTTGATGGTATTCGATCTCGAATGAAAGGTCACCGTTCGGCCGGGCATCATTGGGGTGCGCGTTGTCGGCGTTATCTATGACCAGATAATAATTATCATCATCTTTTTGCATCCAGGAAAAACCAAAAGAGGATCGTCTTTCAAACTCTTTTGCAGCCTCGAAATCACGACCCGCTGATAGATTATCATACTCGTCATGGGTCAGGATATAGACATCGCCCAGTTTTCCATAGGTAAAGTTGATCCTGATCTCAAGATATTTAGAACTATCGGACTCGCCCGATACATCGCGCCTGAATAGCTGACCCTCTCTAAGGGTCCCGCTATTTTCATAAGCAGACGCGAAAGGGAACAAGAGCAGGCCGGTCAGGAACAGCAGACACGATACTACGAACAGACTCCGGGGTCTAGAGTATCTCGAAAGATGAAAATAGGAGATGTGGAATCCTCCATCGTCAGAACGAACAAGATGATAGAACGATATTAACTTTTTCCCCATTCCCCATTCATTCTCCATTCTGCTTGATGGCTCATCGCCACGAGATCGGGAGGGGCATCATCCATCGCCCATCACATATCATTCGTCATCCATCACCTTTTCCCGCTCGTCCTTGCCCGGGACACCTATTCCATCACCCGGCATACATTGAGGTCCTTGCCCACGCCCAGCGAACTGGCCACAGGCCGGCATTTGGTGCGTAGCAGGTGGGCGATGGGGCGATAATCCCATTCGGAGAAGGCTTCGTAGTGTCCCATGCCCTTGGCGATTATCAGGACGGCGTTCTCCACCCTGCGGGTGAGCTCAGGGTCCGATTCGGGAAGCCAGCAACCCACATGGTCGGTGCCGGTATCGATGATCTCATCCACCAGCCGGTCGAGGCCCATGGCCACCGCGTCGGCCCTGGTGGCGTCCGACAGGACCGGCTTGCCCTTGACCTGGAGGACCACCGTCACCGGGTAGTCGCGTAACCGCTCCAGAAGCAATCGGTCGAAGACTATCTCACCGCAGTTGTCCACGCAGTACAGCGCCTCGCCCCCTCGTTCCAGCAACGACCGAAGACGGGCGGTCTCATCAACTCCCAGACCATCGCCCATGAGTCGCTCGAACTCATCTCCCAGGGTCTCGGGATGGAAGGTCTCCCGACCCTTGATACCGAAATCGAAGGAGTTGCCCACTATCGATGCCGTGACCGCCGCCCGGAAAGGGTCATCGTCGGACTCGACCAGCTCGGTGGCTCTGGTCAGCAGGGACCGGGCCACCTGATTTGAACGCTCTTTCAGGGTCTTCCAGGGGTCGTCGCAACCGATGATGGAATTGGTCAGACGATGTATCTGGGAGGCTGTGGGGATGTTGGCCGTGGCGTTGGGTCTGTAATGGGAATCGATATAGGCCCGGGCAGCCTCTCTGGCCTCGGGCCCCTTGTCGGAACCCACAAGTTCGGCCACATACTCCACCCGGCCCACCAGGCATTGACAACACTGGGGTGTCATCTTCATGGATGTGGAGGAGAACAGGCGACTATAAGCTTTGGTCAGAGCGAACGATAGATGGATGGATGGATGGATGGATGGATGGATGGATGGATGGATGGATGGATGGATGGCCATCCCTGATTCCCGGCTCCGGAGTCCTGGCTTCCTTCCATGCCGGGGTTGTAGCGAGTACCGCGACAAGCAGCAACAAGCAGCAACAGGCTGCCACCCACCACCGCGATTCCTGGCTTCTGGGTCCTGGCTCCTGGATTTCTGGATTTCTGGCTTCTGGGTGCTGAGGTAGGCTGGATACTGGGAGCTGGGGGCTGGCCGGGCACAATGTTTTTAGCCGCCACCATGGTCCAGCCAGTCCATGCTTTGCGACGGTTGTTCATTGACCACCATTTGCAAGCTCTTCGCATTTCTTGAAGCCGAGGAGCTGTTGGATTCCATTGACCTCGCCCAATGTGATTTTCTCACCCCGGCAGAAGGAACCTCAGCCGATGGCGAGCCTGCCACGGACCTGGAGGATGGCGTACCAATACCCGATGAATCCGGGGAAACCAGGGATGAGCCGCGATCAAAGGCACCGGAAAGGGCTCCCGCCAAGGCCAAATTGCCGGTGGAGGACAAGTATCGTAATCTCATCCTGGCCTATGGTAACCTGAGCGGGGTCGTGGCGGCCACCGCGGTGGTTTACGAGAACAACCTGCAGGATTACCGCATCTATTTCTCGACCCCCACCCGACTTCAGGAGGCTGCCGCCCAGATCCATCCGGGACTGGAGCAGATCTACCTGTGTGACCTGCCCGTCAATTCCAGGAACCCTAAGGCGGCCCAGAAGTTCCTGAACATCCTGAAGCGCCACGAGTTCCACTGGTTCGACAACCATCTGGGATGGGGGATGTTCCTGAAACAGATATACCCGGGTCGCGAACAACAGGATTTCGAGGCCCTGGGTTTCCATTGTGACGAATCGGCGCCCAGCACCATCTCCCTTATCAGCGACGAGGAATTGCTACGGGCCATCGTCGGGGAAGGGGGAGAGGGCGAAAAAGGAGTGGATGGAGAGGAAGGTGAAAAAAGGAAAGAGCACACGCTGGCAACCCTCTTCAACCAGGCCATCCAGGCCGCCCCGGCGGATCATTCCACCAGGTACGATATAGTCAATTTCCTGCTCATGTACCTCTCCAAAGGCGAGCAGGAGGCCAAGATGACCCGGGAATACCACCGGTTGCAGGAGAAGTCCGACCGGTTCAAGCTGCTCAGACCCACCCAGCAGATCGTGGTGGAAAAAGGCGATATCATCGGCTCGGTGCTCGTTATGCGCAAGCCCGCCAACCGTTGGGTAAACTACAATGAACTATTCACCCAGGGCTTCAAACAGGCCCCCCACGCCATCATCCTGTCCGAGAAAGGCTCGGGGCTGGAATGCACGGAGTGTGGAGCCACCTTCCGCAAGCCCTCGGGTTACGGTGATTGTCCTCGCTGCCATTCGGATCAGTTCAAGCCCTCCACGGCCTACAACACGCTGGTGGGCACCTCCACATCATTGGATCTGCTGGAGCTTTTCAATCTGAGAACCGGCACTCCCAATCGGCTGACCCTGTACGGCGACCGGCTGGAAGAAGCCCTCAAGGCCATCAACCAGGCCTGGGATGAGATGACCCTGAGCGACGATGACCGGACCAAAGAAGAGGGACTCCGGACCAGTGAAGAAGAAGGTTAGCGAATCAGAGTGAACAGAACCGTTGACCCGGGCTATGGCTCTTGACGAATCGCCGATGTGAGTTCGAATTCGAATAAGAAAAGAAATGACCACCGAGCCGATGCCGAGGTTCCGGAAGGGGATGGCCTGGTCTGGAACGAGAAAGAATGAGGCTCTGGACCACCGGGACCGCGCCTAGGCTTCCAGATCGAACTCGTCCTGCAGTTCGGAGACCAACTGGTTCAGCATACGATCGAAGGCCAGGCTGGAATACTCCCGGTTCCCGCCCAGGGCTGAATGCATGCGACCCACGAATCGGTCGTCCTCACGAGTGATTTCGATGCGACAGAGAGACTCTTCCATGGGAATCCCGGCGGGCGCTAATCCGCTTGGGTATATAACCCTTCAGCATGAAGCATGAAGCATTAACCATGAATCCACAGCCCACAGCCCATTGGAATAACGACTCGATCAATGGGGCCGTTGTCAGCGTCAGCAGCCATTCCGTAACGCCCGGCTCCCTGCCGCCCCATAGCCTGGCGCATGTAGCAACCGAAGGACCCTGCCGCTTACAACAGCCGTTCGAGAGCATGCCTCATGGCGGTGGCCCACACCAGCTACTTGGCCGAGGCATCGCGTCACCGGGCTGGCGATACCCCATACCCATAGCCCCCGCCAGACCCCTCCGCTGCCTGGGCGCCGCCGCCAGGCCCGCCTGCAATAATGTCGACGCCGGCCCCACCCGCCGCTATGCCAAAGCCGGGGCCGCCACGCCTACGGCAGCCCCCGGCCCCATCGCGGGCCTGACCCATAGCGCAATCCTCATGAGAACTCCGGGCCCATTGACAATGGAGCAATGGAGCAATAGATCCCATGAAACGAAATACCTTGGGCTTTTAGCTTTTGGACTAGACCATGAAGAGAAGCGAGAATGTACTGCGGTGATACCTTCAAATTCCTTCCAAGGCTTATATACCCCCTCCTGCCTGGCCACACTCCAAACCTCACCAATGAAGTAGGATATCGCCTTGCATTCTCGTCAGTGACGAAAGGATGTCGAAGCGGTCCTTTGGAGGTAAAACAATGGCAGATCCCATCTACGTAACCTACGACGCTCCGGCCGAATTGCAGGAACTGGCCTACCAGGCAGTGGAGGCAGCCCTGGAGAACGGCAAGCTGCGCAAGGGCTCCAACGAGGTCACCAAGGTCATCGAGCGTGGCCAGGCCCAACTTGTGATAATGGCAACGGATGTCACCCCACCGGAGATCCTGGCCCACATCCCCATGCTATGTCAGGAGAAGAGCACACCCTACACCTATGTACCCAAGCGGGACGAACTGGGACGGGCCGCCGGCCTGAAGGTGACCACCGCCGCTGTGGCCATCACCGGCACCGGCAAGAAGAGCGGTCCCCTGGACGAAGTGGTCAAGGCCATCAAGGCCGCCACCAAGTAGGAGGCCCGAACATGGTCGAGGGCATTCCGGCCGAAGTGGTCGAGCTTCTGGGCCGCACAGGCATGACCGGCGAGGCCACCCAGGTCAAGGTCCGGGTCCTGGATGGTCGGGACCGGGGTCGCATCATCAAACGCAATGTGGTGGGACCGATACAGAAAGGCGATGTCCTGATGTTACGGGAGACCGCCCGCGAGGCCCGAGCGCTGGATCGGCGCTGACGCCAGGAGGCATTTCATGGCTGAGACACGACGTTGTTCCTTCTGCGGGTCCGATATGATGCCCGGCACCGGCATGATCTATGTGCGCAAGAACGGACAGGTGCTCAATTTCTGCAAATCCAAGTGCCGCAAGAACATGATCCAGCTCAAGCGTAACCCGGCCCGGGTCGATTGGACCCAGAAGGCCCGTACCGGTCGATAGTCCGATGCGATAATCCGATGATTCGATAGTCCGATATTCAACCCGAACCGGAGGCAGTAACCTATGTCAGATATCGAGCGAACCTATGTCATGATCAAACCCGACGGGGTTGCCCGGGGCCTGGTCGGCCGCATCCTCTCCCGTTTCGAGGACGCCGGCCTGGATATGCTGGCCCTGTGCCACCTGAACGTTACCAAGGAACAATCCACAGAGCTCTACAAGGAGCATGTCGGCAAACCATTCTACGAGAAACTGCTGGAGTACATCCACTCCGGCCCTGTCGTGGCCACCGTCTGGGAGGGGCCCGGGGCCGTCGCCCTGTGCCGCAAGCTCATCGGCGCCACCAATCCGGCCCAGGCCGCGCCAGGCACCATCCGGGGCGACTTTGGCATGATAATGGACTACAACGTGGTCCATGGTTCCGACAGCGTCGCCAGCGGTCAACGCGAGATACCCATTTTCTTCCCCGAGCAATAGCAGTTCCCAGTGTACGAAGGCAGCTTTTAAGACCCAAGTTCATGCCCCAGTGAAGAACATGACCCAGGACCCAAGCGACCTGAAGGTGTGCGTCCTGCTCATCGAGGGCACCAACTGCGAGACCGAGTCGGCGGCAGCCTTTGCCGCCCTGGGTTGCCAGGCCGAGCAGGTGCACCTGAAGCAGGTGCTAAAAGAGGTGGCCGAAGCTCGCCACAGAGACCTGCTGGACTATGACCTGCTCTTCTTCCCAGGCGGCTTCTCGGCCGGTGATTACATCCGCGCCGGAGCCATCTTTGCCGCCCGCAGCCGCGCCGGGCTCTCAAAGCCCCTGTCCAGATTCATCGAGGAGGGAAGGCCGGTGCTGGGGGTCTGCAACGGCTTCCAGGTCCTGGTGGAGCTGGGTGCCCTTCCCGGCCTCGACGGCCCAGGTCTCGATGGTCCTGGTCTACTGTCAAAGACCCCGCAGGCCATCCTGAATACCAACGACTCGGCCCGCTACGAATGCCGCCCGGTGATCCTGCGCTATCCAGGCGAGAGCCCCAGTCTCTTCAGCCGCAAACTGGAGGCCGGCCAGACCCTGACCATGCCCGCAGCCCATGCCGAGGGCAAGCTGCTCTTCCCGGCCGAGTTTGCCGACGAGATCTATAAAAAGCTCTTTGATGGCGGCCAGGTGGTATTCCAGTACGTGGACCCGGCAGGCGACATCAACGCCAGCTACCCCTGGAACCCCAATGGCGCGCCCCACAACATCGCCGGCCTATGCAATCCCGCCGGCAATGTCCTGGGTCTGATGCCCCATCCCGAGCGGGCTTTCCATCGCTGGCAGCACAGCGACTGGACCGGCAGCCAGGCCGACCCCGAGGGACCCGGTGACGGCCGCACTGTTTTCGAGTCGGTTGTGGAATGGCTGTGTGAGAAGGCGGCGTGACCCCGGATTGGTAACCCGGTATGCGCAAAGAGATGAGCATCGTGAGTTTTGAGTGCCGCCCGGTGATCCTGCGTTATCCCGGCGATTGCCCCCTGCCGGTTCAGCCGCAAACCGGGCCAGCTAGACCCTGACCATGCCCGCCGCCCATGCTGAAGGCAAGCTGCACTTCATAGTGGAGTTTGCCGACGGGACCTATCAAAAGCTCTTTGACAACGACCCTGGTTGTCGAGTTGAACAGCCGTTCAGAGACTCGACTCGACCTCCAAAGGGGCCATCTCATACCGAAAGCAGCTCACAAGGTGGTCGTTGACCATGCCGGTAGCCTGCATATGGGCGTAGATGATGGTGGAACCGACGAAGTTGAAACCCCGTGCCTTGAGATCCCTGCTCAGAGTGTCCGACTCGATCGATGTGGCCGGTATCTGATTCTCTTTTTTCCAGCCATTGACCTTGGGCTTGCCGCCCACAAAGGGCCATACATAGGCATCGAAGCTGCCGAACTCCTCCTGAACTCTCAGAAAGGCCCTGGCGTTCCTTATCGCCGAGTTGACCTTCAGTCGGTTGCGGATGATGCCCTTGTCCTGCAATAGCTCTGCCACCTTTGTCCCGTCATATCCGGCCACCTTGCGATAGTCGAAACCGGCAAAGGCCTTGCGATACCCTTCACGCCGTTTGAGTATCGTGGACCAGCTCAGGCCGGCCTGGGCCCCTTCCAGAACCAGGAACTCGTAGTGCTTGCTATCATCGTGGACCGGCACTCCCCATTCGGTATCGTGGTATTCGAGCATGGTCTCATGGCTGCCCCAGGGACAGCGGGTCAGGCCCGGGTCAGCTTCGAAATCGGATGTGGTGCCCATGTCCGGTCCAGGCTATCGCTGTTGGGTTAATAATGTCAAGGGAGTTCATGTCGAGGGTGTCGATGTGAAGGGGGTCAAAGCTCAGGGAACTGAGGCCCTGGCCTGGGTGTCGATGTCAAGGGGAGTTGATGTGGAGGGGGTCGAAGCCCGGGGAGCTGAGGCCCTGGGTGTTGATACCCCGGAAGGGGTTGATGGCCGGTGGGTGGGTGATGTTATACTGGAGAAGAATTGAATAAAAGGGTTGATAGATAAGGAATGAACACCGACCATCGTATCGAGCTAGGGCTCTTGAGTATAATAGAAGGCTGGACTCTGGTTTTAACCATCTATTTAGCCTTTTCCAAAGCAAGCAAGCGGGCAGGCAGGCAAGCGGGCTGGCGGGTAGGCAAGCCGGTGGGCAAGCGGGCTGGCTGGCTATCAGGTCAACCGGCAAGCAAGCAGGCGGGCGGGCGGGCAGGCGAGGCCGCTGATGTTTCCGCCGTTTAGATGCCCTTCTCGTGCTGTTCGTTTTGATCCCTGAGCCTGATCGACCAGCCCCATTATTTCGTTTCATCGACCCTGATCTTCTCCCGGAGGTCCCCTTTGGCATGGGCCGGAGGCCTGAACTAGGGTCTCATTCCGCGTTTCCCACTCTGCCGGTCACTCGACCGGGAAGGGACATGGTGATGGCCGGTGAAGGAGGTATGGGTGCTGGGGTGCAACGCATTGAATGGTGAGATGGAAAAGAGATTAGGATGGAACACCGGCCATCGAAGCTAGATAGAAGCCCTGGCTATATTAGAGAGCTCGACCGGGCCTTTGACAGCCTATATAGCCCTTTCCATTCTCTCGGCTTCATCCCGTGTGTTATCCTGGAATTATTTCGCCTCATGAAATCACCTCCCCATACCCTATTCCATTTCACAAATCGAGTTCCCGGTCCAGGTCGAGTCGAAGCCGGGACGGGTACCGAATATCTTATCGGGTTGTCCGGTGTGACCTGAACATCGACCTATCAGGAGACCCGAGACCCGTGAGCTTCATCGATCTTAGCCAGACCCCAACGAGGGAGGTCATTGATGGCTACAACGCCCGGATGGTCCATAGCCCCAACATGACCCTGGTCTACTGGGATATCAAGGCTGGACATCCAATGCCCGAACATGACCATCCCCATGAGCAGATAGCCAATGTGCTGGAAGGTCGATTCGAGTTGACCGTGGAAGGAAAGACCCGCGTCCTTACGCCCGGCATGGTGGTCGTGATACCGGCCAATGCCAGACACTCGGGTCGCTCTTTGACCGACTGTCGACTGCTGGATGTCTTTCATCCGGTCCGAGAGGACCTGCGATAATCTTTCACGACGATAGGTATATAAATCAAGATCAGTCGGGATCGGTCATTTCAGTTCTTTCAGGCGTGACCATTCACTCATCAGGATCCTTGTTGAATATGAGCCTGGCAGGCACCGGAAGTCTCGGCTCGACAGTTATCGAATCGATTTCCGGCTTTGCATCATCTTGCAAGCCATCATCTTTTATTTCCGGCATCTGTTCTTTTATTTCGGGTCGAACCTGTTCTCCATCAGCATGGTCCAGTTCCGGCGAATCTATATCATCTCTATTTGGTTCCCGCTTCTTATTCTGATTAGCGATCCCATCGTTCTTATTTTTCCTGTCGGCCCATACCCTAGCGCCTTCTTCCAGCCTGCCGAACCTCATCAGCAGGGGCGGTAGCAGGCCGATGGCCGAAACCAGAGACAACACTATCATCAGACCCATGATCAGTCCGAACATGAAGAACAGGGGCATGGCTGACAGGGTCAGGACCATGAAACCCAGGAAATCAGTGGCCGCCGAGGCTGACAGGGCGGATCCGGTCTCATCCATGGTGTCCTTCATCCATGATAGCTGGCCTGCCTCGGGGTTCAACCGTCGGGCCTCCCGTACCCTCTGGACAACGTGGATGGTGTAATCGATTCCCAGGCCGATGGCCAGGCTGGAGATCTGGACCGTGACCAGGTTGATGCTTGTACCGGTGAGCACCATACCCCCTCGTAGCCAGATGGTGATGGCCGCAATGGGCAGGATGGCGATGATGCTCAGGCGGATGTTCCGCAACACAAAAAGAAGGATCAGGAAGGAGGCTCCGATGGCAATGAGCAGACTCGTCTGGAAGTTGTCGGTTATCTCATTGACATAGACATAGCGGGTAAAGCTGGGGCCCGCCACCTGGATCGCCACTCCGGGTTTTGCATTCAGGGGTTTTTGAAGGTCCTCCAGGTCTTCAAGCAGACCTTCCATGTAATCCCAGTTACCGGCGTCCTCCACACCGAACCAGACCCGCAAACGGATCAGGTTCCCGTTCTCTATCTGAAAGAGCTCACGGGCCTCTCCGGCCTCGAACGTGTAGGTTGCCTGGAATGGGTCAAGGTGGTTGCGGGTACCGTTGGCCTGGATATCGTTCAGGATGCGGACAAGGTCGGTCGGGTCCACAGGCAGGCCGGTGGCATCCATCCCGGAGTTGGATACATTGAACCCGGGGCCACCTTGGTGGGTGAGATCTATCTGGGCCTGGATGGCCAAGATCAGGCTTGGAACATAGGACGGTGCCAGCTTGCGTTCATCCAGTTCACGCTCAAGCTCGAAGATGGGTCCCATTATCTGGGGGTCCTGAAGTGAATCTCCCTCGATCAGGAAATATCCCGGTTCACCACTCTCGGGAAAGGTCTCCTTGAAAATGTTGAAAGAGCGGATGAATCTCGAGTCATTGTCCACATAATCAGACACATCGAACTCGGAGCTGGGATTGCCCAGGATAATGGGCGAGAGCAGTAAGGTGATCAGGATAAAGAGTAACAGTACCGGCAGGGTGTGGGCGTGTTGGAACTCGGCCAGCTTCACCAGGATCGATCCGGATTCGCTGGGAGGCTCCAAGGAACCGGCTTTGTTATTTGTTTTGTTGTTTGGTTCATTGGCCGGCTTGGGCGCCCAACCACTCCTGAGGATCGGGATGAATATACCCATGATCAGATAGGCCTGGAAGATATTGATGGCGGCCAGTATGCCCCATTCACGCAGGTCGGGAATGTTGCTAAGGGTTGCTGTGCCAAAAGCGATTATGGTTGTCAGAGTAGCAACACCCAGGGCCGGGAAAAGGGAATGGATCGACTCCCAGGCCGCGTTCAGGCTTGCTTGTTCGGGATCGGACCCGAAGTCCGATGAATGGAGTGTTTGCTTACGCCAACGTCGAAGGCTGTGGATGACGAAATCGACACCGAGAGCCAGCAGCAGGATGGGTAGCATCGAGGATAACTGGGTCTGGGGGAAACCAAGCCAGGCCGCTGTGCCGAATATCCAGAGGATGAGCAGGCCGAGACCCAGGGCACTGACCATCACATCCCTGAGGTTCCTGAAAAAAAAGGCCAGTACGGTCAACATCAAAATGAAAGAGACCAATACCAGGGGCCCTGTCGATTCTATCTCATCCTCGATCTCCAGACCCAGGGCGGAGAGCGAATAGGTTTCGATGGACTGGTGGACTCCCAGCGATGGGGCGTAGTATTCGTCCAGGTCTTGTTCGTAATACTCGAAATAATTATCTTCGCCCGCCGTCTTTGTGTAGTCCGTAAAAAAGCGCGTCGAGTTTACCGTGGTCTGGATATAGAAACCATTTGCCCTCCATGACTCGCCCACATCGGCGTACATGGATATCGATCGGCCTGTCCCTTCGTTCTCTGGCCGGCGACATTGACCGTTTGCCGAGACGACACACAGATCGGGCGAGATGATCGACCTGTAGGAAAAAGCGCCATCGGACCTGGTGATATCGAGCAGGCGATTGAGAAGAACATCAACATCGGCCTGGGTGGCATTGTCGAAGTCAGGTCCGGTCCAGTTGATGCCGCCATGGGCCTCGGGATAGGCCAGCGGGCTTTGCCGGTCCATGATATCCCGGACGGTCTCGGCGATGGACCAGGGTCCGGTAGTGGTGTTGCGACGCACCTGCCAGTTGAAAGTATTGTCAAAGTAGGCTGTGAGCCCATCATCCTCCATCACCCAGTCATGACGAACTGTGAGCTCCCTTAGTACCTCGATGTCCAGCGCGTTCGCTTCTCCCTTTCCGGCCGCAAAGGTGAAGATACCCCAGTACTCGGGCTCCAGATTGTTCTCAGCCCTGTCGGTGGCCTTCCAGACCGGATGACTGTCATAGGAGAAGTCCTCCCGTTCCTCAGGCTCACGTCCCACATCAGGGATGAACCCGGCCATTATGAAGAGCGTGCTCATGGCGAAGGCCAGGAGGGTAAGATTTCGGCGCTGTTTCAACGACAGGTCCTGCCACATCATCCGGTGATTATTTCGGACGATTATAAGCGATGTGTATTCTTACCTGTGTCAAGTTGGTTCATGGCCTGGAACGATCATCAACCACACAGCGGTTGGTCAGTATCGCGGCGCTGAGACATAGCATCGCGGCGATGGTAAAGACCCAGAACTCTCCCACCATCTCTGCTCCAGCGGGACCCAGGAAGGAGGCCAGCGAGGCCGCTAACATCGAAGTGGTGGTCAGGGAAGCGGTCATACCACTGGCCCGGTGGGGTTTCAGTTCGATACAGTATGTTATCAGGCCTGGGCGAGAATAGGAGAGGAAGAAACCGATGACGAAAGTGATGGCGATGGGCATTGCCAGGTTCAGCCCCAGGGTCCAGGCATAGGCCAGAACCGCTGGAACGAGCAGGAATGCTGATCTGATGGAGGCCAGCTTGCGCCCCACCCTGTCGGCGGCGCGACCTCCCAGAATGGTCCCGGTCATGGAGCCCAGGCCGAACGGGATCATTGCCAGGCCGATCTGATAGGGTTCCAGACCATACCCATCGTCCAGATAGCCCGGTAGCATGGTGATGATGGCATACATCGTGCCGAACATCAGGGCTCCCAATAGTGCCCAGAGCGCGACCGGTCGCGACCTGAGGTGGCCAAGAGGCTGAAGCGGATTTGCGCGGCTCCCGGGTGCCCGGCCCCTGACAAGGGTCTCTGGCAATCCGATGCTGACAACGACCAGAATCACTATGCCGGTGGCCGCCAGGATGTAGAATATGCCTCGCCAACCCACAAAGGCCTCAATGACTCCTCCCATGGGTGGCCCGATGATGGGTCCGATGAGCGGCGCAACGCCGAAAACGCCCATGGCCCGCCCCCTTTCCCCACGCGGGAACACGTCAGTGATGGCACCGGCTCCGACGACCATGGCCGCTGATACACCGAGAGCCTGTAGGCTTCGAAACGCGATCAATGTCTCGATGGACCAGGATAGGCTACATAGCAATGAGGTGAAGATGTAGATGGCCAGGGATATCTGCAAGATGGGACGTCGGCCAACGCGATCGGAGTAGGGCCCGTAGATCAGGGGCATGAACGCGAAGAGGGCCACGTAACTGCTGATGGTAAGACCCACCATGGCCGCCGAGGTGTCCAGGTCCTTCTCGATGATATTGAGCGAGGGCAGGTAGATGGTCGTCGTTATCGGCACCAGAAAAGCCGGCAAGGAGACCAGGAAGAGCACACGGCGGCGAAAAGCCCTGGCTTTGGGAGTGTCGGTCAGAGGGCGCTCCGGTATCTCAGGCTGAGGGTCGGTAGGGTCTTTGCCGTCGGATAGTATCGGTTCTCTCATTTCTGTTCGGGATGGTTTTTTGTCGAGTACCATTGGCCGGGCGTCTCACCCTGCCTGAATACAAAGTCCTATGGGTGTAAAAATGTCATGAGGGGGATTGAAGGGCAAACACAAAAAGACGCAAACGCTTTGAAGCTAGATTCCTATCAAGCATCTGACTACCAAGCATCTGACTATCAAACATCTGACTATCAAACATCTGAAGTTCCGGAGTGATTTCAATGACCAGCCCCTTCACCGACAGGGTCGTTTCCATAATCGACAGCATCCCCGAAGGCAAGGTCCTGTCCTATGGCCGGATCGCCGCCCTGGCCGAGAGCCCCCGTGCCGCCCGACAGGTGGTTCGCATCCTGCATACCCAGACCCGGAAGCACAACCTGCCCTGGCATCGGGTGGTCAATGCCAGGGGCCGGATAGCCCTCAGGGACGCCCTGTTCTTTGAAGAGCAGAAGGTCAAACTGGAGACCGAAGGCGTCAAGGTTACCGATAACGGCCAGGTGGATCTGGGGCGATACCTATGGGATATCGAGACCATCCCACTTCAGAAGAAGCGCCAGTTGGATTGAATCCAACGCTCAGTTCTGAGTTTGCGATCCGGGTCAGCCTGACTCTCCTGTAACTTGAATGGATGGCGAGCATACTGTTCAAGTCCAGACCTCGGTCCTGAAGGTGAGGCTTCCTTTCTCCATTGCGTTCAGCCACTGCCTCCAGAGGACCAGAGATGTGGCAAGCTGGGTGGAAGCCATGGTCGCGGATGTTTTCGGGCTAGGTTCGTTGGCATTGGTTGACATAGTGTCAATATATCTATTAACGTATCTCATATATATAAAAATCGGTTTTTTATCGCAAGCCTTTTATATCCAAGTTTGTCGACGACAACCTAGGTTCATTATCACGGTCGGAAACCTTTATATATAGTGAAAAATCAATATTTAATAAATATAAAAAATATCATTATTGATATTGCTCAGGCCGAAGCCGGGCTCGCTTTGCGTAGCATATGGCCATGGCGAGCCCCTCACGCCCATAGCCGTAGCCAGGCCCTGAACCCTAAAGGAGATGGTGCGCCCGCCCCTATGCCATCCCGATTGACCCTCCTAGGGAAAGTTCAGCCGATCCCCGGCCCCGTCCATCAGGGTCGGGCGAAAGCCCCGGACGGACTCCACATCACACAGGTCTATTTTAGCCACGGCCACACCGGGCTCGTTGTACGGAGCCTTGACCATCACATCACCCCTGGCGTCCAGTATCTGTGACCCGCCCCAGAACATCATGGTCTCCTGAACTCCCACGTTGTTGGCATAGGCCCAGTAGCAGGAGGTCTCGATGGCCCTGGCCGGTAGCAACCGCTCGAAGACATAACGGGAGGTGTTGGGCGCCGCCGAGAGATTGCATATAAGCTGGGCTCCGTCCCGGGCCAATCGCAGGCTGGGCAATGGGAAGTGGATGTCGTAGCATACCTGCAGACCCACGATACCGAACGGCAGGCTGAAGACCGGTCTCTGGTCGGGGCCGCCCTCGCCAAAGAAGCTGGGCTCCTCGAAGGGTCCTGTATGTGGGAGCTTCATCTTGCGGTAGTGACCGATATAGCCTTCAGGACCCACCATGACACCGGCGTTGAAAAGTCCCCGGCCTTCATGTTCGATATGGCCGCAGGTGATGTAGCAACCCTCGTCGGATGCCAGCTCCAACAAGCCGGACATGGTCGGTCCAAAGGAAAAATCCGAGGCAGCTACCGGTTGGCGATGGCTGAAGCCCCAAAGGCCGTTCACGCCTGCACCGCCGCTCACCCCCTTCCGGCCATTCAAGCCACCCATGCCACCCATGCCACCACTCTGGCCGCCATCCTGTCCGCCGACATTGGAAGCCATGACATCCATATCGCTGTTGGCAGGCAGGCTCGGTGGAAATGACAGGCTCGGCAGGGGCGGTAATGGCTCTGCCAGTCTGATAAGCTCGTCACGCAACATGTAACCGGAGATGAACAGCTCCGGAAGGACCAGCAGGTCCAGTTCGCCATCCCCGGCCTCCCGGGCCTGGGTGGCCAGTTGCCGGGCGGTGGCCAGGTTGGCGGCTATGTTCCCGAGTTTGACCGGGGCCTGGGCTACGGCGAGGTGCATGGTGGTGGCAGGCTAGTGGTGGTTTTAGCCTATTGGTGAGGGGAGATGGGAGACGTTAGTGCCAGATGGATTGAGGGTGAGTCGCCCCCTTTTGAAATCAATGATGAGTTGAGAAAAGCCATTGAGGAAGTTCAGACCAAGAAGGACCTTGACCTGGGCCTGCTCTGGAAGGTCGTGGACCCCTACCTCGATATTTTCGGCTCGCTGCCCCAGAGCTTCCAAAGCTTCGAGCCGTAGCAAGGGTACACTTTCAGTGCTGCTGGGAGTGGTCATGCGGCCTCGCTTTGAAGAGGCCGCCGGGTCGTAACCCAACTGCTCGGCCAGACGCCAGGGGATGAGGCTCTTGCTGGCTCCGGTGTCGAGTACCGCCCAGGCTCGCTGTCGGCTTACTGGTCCCTGGAACGTGACCTCCACGAGGATTACCGGTACTGAGGGATCGAAAGGAAAAGCCATGTTCAGAAGGCCGCCACGTAACCCTCTTTCAGGGGTGGACCCGAGAAGAATACAAAGAGTTCCTTTACCTTCAATGAGGCTACCTTGTCCCAGATCTCATCATAGCCTTCGGCCTCGGCCACCACCTCACCGGCCTTTGCTGTATGTGTCTGGGGGTCTTCCTCGGTCACCTTTACCGCCAGCCACTGGCGGGGATGGTCGCGCCAAATCTGCTCCATCGAAGGCATGGGTCTCAAGGATTAGACTCCAGGGTCTCTAATAAAGATATGGCGAGGGAATATGGTGGTGATGGTTCGATTATGAGTACTGGGCCTGTGAGGCAGAGGCCAGGTCTGTAGCCACACCACCTGGTTTCACCGGGGTCTGGACTACGGCGAGGTACATGAGGGCTGTAGAGGAGGACGGGATTAAGGATCATGGCCCCGCCATCGGGAAGCTGTAGGAGGCGGGAGCCGATCTAGCGAGATCGCCGGCCTATCTCGGCTATGGTACCTCCGGGCTCGTTGGATAGGGAGTGGGCTACGGCGAGGCGCATCAGCTATCACCCAGGATTTCCAGCAGGCCGTGGGCCACAGCCATCTTGGGACCGTTCAGTTCGGCAATTATCCCCTTTTCGGTACCCCCGACCAGGATGACCTCGGTCTGCTCGCCTCCCAGGGCCTTGCCGGCCAGGTTGGCCACGACATGGTCGCAAGGACCATCGGGTTGAAGCTTGGCTTTGGCTCGATCGATCAGCTCCTTCTTTGTCATTCCAACTTCCAACTTGAAACCGACAAGCTTCCTTGCCAGGGGGCGCAGGGGCGCGCGGCGCCGGGGGGCGGGTGCCAGTACGATCTCGGGTCGTTCGGCTTCATGGGAATCGATCTTGGTCTTGGCGGCGGCTTTGGCGCCCTCGACAACGAAGTCAGCCAGGGCGGCGGGTACGAAGACCCAATCCCAATGGGCTCCGACACAGCTTGTGGCAGTCTGTTCAGCCAGGCCGACCACATCGTTCACCGAGCTGAAGCGCAGGGCCAGAAGGTGCTCGGGTACAGGTGTCGGGGAATCACCGTACCACAGTTCCACCTCTGCGCCTCGGTCGAACAGGGCCAGGGCCAGAGCGATGCCGGTCCGACCCGAAGAGCGGTTGGTCAGGACCCGTACACCGTCAACCGTTTCCGACGAGGAGCCGGCGACCACAAGCACCTTGCGGCCTTCCCAATCCCGGGGGCCGCCATGGCGCAGGGAATGGGCGACCAGGGTTTCGATCCCCGGTAGCTTGGCCTTTCCCTCTTCCATCAAAGAGGGGATGATATGGCAACCCAGTGATTTGGCCAGGGCCAGATTCTGTTTGACCACCGGATGGGCCGCCATGGAGCCATCCATCGACAATGCCAGCAGGACCGGCGGGTCTCCTGGCTCGTTACCCGCAGGATCTGGAGCGACAGGCTGCCCATCCTTCAGGACCGTGACACCTTCTTTGTGGCTGGCACCCAGAAGGGCCAAGGCGGCAAGGGCCACCGGACCCTCGCCCAGGCCGAACGCGATGCGAGCCAGGGTCGTGGCGGTACAGGGAGCTATCAGGTACAGGTCACAGCCACCAGGGCGAGCCAGGGTCACATGCTCGACCTGGCCGGCTATCTCGGTGATAGGCGAACGGCCGGTGGCGAATTCCATGGCCTGGGTGCCGATTATCTTGCAGGCCGGTTCGCTCATCAGGCAGATGACCTCGGCTCCGTGACGGGCCAATTCTCGAGCCAGCTCCACGCCCTTGACCGACGCGATGGAGCCGGTGAGGCCCAGGGCCACCCGCTTGCCTGCCAGGAGTCGGAACGGGTAGGGCACCACTGTGGCTGCCGGATGGAGAGCTTCCAGTGGCATCGGCCCTTTGGTGTCCGGGCTCGAAATCTGATTCTCAGGTTCTATTGAAGGTGCCTTGGAGTTTGAGGTCATTTTGTTACAGCCCCCGGAAAGGGGAGATGGATCAGTAAAGGTAACGCTCGGTGTCCTTGCGGGATTCCTCGTCCTCTTCGGGTTCGAGAGCTTCCAGAATATCGATGAACAGTATCATGTGAACCGGGACGACCCGTTGCTTGTTCTTGAGCTTCTCGTGGGTGTCGTCAAGTTCCATTATCATACCCTCATCGGATGCGATGCTGATGTAACCCTTGAAGGTGCCAGAAGAGACGACAGCGTGGTCGCGGGAACTCAAAGAAGTGATCCGGTAGCGCGAGCCGGTGGTCAACTCCAGTGTCTTGGTTTCGGTTTTACCCATGGTCTTGCTCCTGTTGCTCCTGTGGGGAATGAGCCAGACCGGCCAACTGATTTATAGCCTTTCGGTAGCCCCGCAGTCCCAGCTCCAATTTATCCTCGATCTTCCTCCAGGCCAGGCTCAGGCTGCCTCCCTTCAGGCGAAAACCGGTGATACGTGGATGACCTTCCTTGAGAATGACCTTCTCCAACCAGCCCATCAACTCCAATCTGTTCAGGTGGCGATAGACCGTGGGGCGACTGGTGGATAGTGCCACCGCCAGCTCATCGGCGGTCCAGACCCGGTCGCGGCGGTTCAGGAGCCAGTCGTTGAACAGGCGAAAGGGGATGTCCGAGGCCACCTTGCCACCCCTGCGATCAAGATAGCCACAGGCCAATAGCAATCGTTCCAGAAGGGTTACGGCTTCGTTGGTCGCTAAAACGGGAGCCTCCGAAAAGGGAACGAGCTCGGTGAGGGTGAGATTGAAGGTACCGGGGGGTGCGGCAAGAGGGTATTCCTGACCTTCTGATCGACCGGGACTATCCGGGGTATCCGGGGTATCCGGGGTATCCGGGGTATCCGGGGTATCCGAGGCATCTTGAGCATCCTGGGAATCCGGGGTATTATGGGCCGAACCTGGAATTGCCGAAGTGTCACCGATAAGGGTCTCGATGCGGTCGATGATCTTGCCATAGTTTCGCTGGCAGAGCCGGGCGTGGCATTCGACCCCCTCCCAGGCCTCTGTCAGTGAATGGTGCCAGAAACGATACCGCTGCTGGGCCTCCTCGGCCACAAGCCCCAACTCCCTTAATCGGAGCAGGTGACGATAGATGGTCGCCGGTGTGGCGCCTACCTTGGGAGTCAGTTCGGCAGCGGTCCAACTACGAAGAGGGAAGGCTGCCAGGCATTGATAGAAGAGCTTGAATCCGGCCGAGCTCCGGGCGCCTCCTTCCAGCCTCTGCCCGGTGCCGGGGGGGATGTAACCGATATCGCAAAGAAAACGCTCGGCGATGGCCTCCCCGTCGGTACTGCCGGTTATGTAGAGGGGATGGACGACCCTCAATTGGAAGGTCAATGCCACTTCCCCCGGCTGTCGAGGTGGCTAAGAACAACCTTCTTCAATTGTTGGCCCGCCTCGTTGTCAGGTTCGATCTCGATGGCCAGATGGATGTCGGAAACGGCCTCGCCATACTCCTCCTCATCGTAATGTAGAGCGGCCCTGCGTAGCAATCCATTCACATTCTTTGGCTCCAGGTCGATGAAATTGTTGAGAGCGTTCAGGGCCATCTGGGGTTGTTGCAACTCCAGGTAACAGCCAGCCATCTTCCACCACCCCTCGGCCGATTTCGGATCGAGGTGGATGACCATCTCGTAGGCCTGCTGGGACTTCTCCCACAGGTTGAGGGAGTAGTAGACCTGGGCCTTGGCCATGTAGGGGCTCACAGCGCCGGGGTCCACCCGGCTGGCCGTGTCAAAGGCCTGGACCGCCTGACGTACCTGACCCAGGGCTGCATTGGCCCGTCCCAGCCCCAGCCAGCCCTTGATATCCCTGGGGTTCAACTGGGTTATGCGACCAAAGGCGGCCTGGGCCTCCTGGTTGGCGTTGACCTTCAGATGAGCCTCGCCCAGGGCGAGCCAGACCTCGACGTAATCGTGGCGCAAGGAAACGGCTCTGGAATAACATTCTATCGCCCCTTCCCATCGCTTCAGGCTGCCATATAGCTTGCCTCGCTCGTACCAGACCAGTTCATCGGTGGGGTCCAGCTCCAAAGCCACACCCAGGAAGACCAGGGCTCGCCGGTACTTGCGTTGCTGTGATAGCGCAGCCCCTTTCAGGGCCCAGAGCCGGGGTTCGTTGAGCAACATACCGTCCCGGGATGCCAGACGGAAGGCCAGGTCGAAATTGGTTAGGGCCTTCACGGGTCTACCCTGGTTCATGGCTTCCTTTCCGGCCTCGATGATAGCTGAACGCTGAAGTAACTCACCGGTTCGCCACTGCCAGCCGATGAGGCCCCCGACGATCAACAGGCCTCCGCCGGCTCCGGCCAGCATGGTCCCGATCCCGAAATTATCTCCTATGCCCAGGCCGATCACACCGGCCAGGATGACAGCACCGAGCACCCAGGGGAATAGACAATCATTGGGATGGCGCATGGCTATGGCGCCTCCCATCACCATTGCTCCCCCGGTCAGTAACATGAGGGCGGTGACCGCCTCGCACACCGCGGTATCGGAACCCAGCAGAGTTCCGGCCTCCCAGACCCCGGGACCCAACAGTATGGCGCCCAGGGTGATCAGGGTGGCGGGAGGCCAGGCCCGTTTGGGTATCATTCCCCGGCCCTGGAGGGCCAGAAGGGGGGTCGCGGTCAGCAGACCCAAGCCCAGGGGGCCCAGAAAGTCCTGTTCGATGAACAACCCGGCCAGACCCAGGAGTAAACCCAGAGGTATCAGGACCAGGGCGGTTTGACGCAGATTCGTACAGAGCCTGCCACATTCGGCATCGACCCGCTCGAGCAGGGGCCTGGACATCAGATAGCCGCAACCCAGGATGGCGAACAGGGCCCAGGCCATGCTGACACCGATGGTGATGATGTTGAACACCAGCGAATTATCGATGTTCGAATGGGTACTGAACTTGAACAGGATCAGGAATGTGAAGGCCAGCAGGGCGATGGACAGGAGGGCTATCAGCGACAGGGACTCCTCGAGGATCGCCAGTCGGGCCCAGGGATCGTACCGCTTCCGTTGTTGGGTCACCTCCACTGTGTGGGCCAGTCCCAGGGGCTCCGGTTCGGGTGGTACAATCCCCTCTTGGTTGGCCATCTCTGTTTCGGGTTCTGCGGATGGAAGCTCGATCTCCAGTGGTTTGGAGGCTCCCCCTTCCACCGAAAGGTCCTCGAACGAACCAGACGAACCAGACGAACCAGACGAACCAGACGAACCGGACTCCACATCATCCATGCCATCCATGCTCTCGGAGGTCTCTTCCAGCAGTTCTTCCGGCTTCGGGACTGCGGGTTCGATGAGTTCATCATAGCCATTTTCGATGAGATCGGTAACCGTTCCATCACCATCTTCAGAAGATGGGGATGACTGGGCTTCTGCGTTCTCGTGGTTCTCTGCTGTCAACTCGGCCATGGACATCAGCCAGTTAATGGTCACTGTTTGAAATTATGGCTAGTTTATTAGCCTTGGGGTCGATGGCCGATGCGATGTCGATGGTCGATGAATGACCAATAATTAAAAGAGGTCCGGATCGGTGGTAACCATCAAATGGGGGTATCATCTTTCCAGTCCATGATCAAAGAGACATCGATCACAAAGGCGTCAATGCAGGACCGATACGGTCCCGACGGGATCTGCTTTGGTTGCGGACCCGCCAATGAACTGGGCCTCCGGATCAAGAGTCATCGCTTTCCCGACGAACCATATTTAAAGGAAGGAACGGGTCTCAATTGCGATTTTCAACCCGCGGCTCACCATAAGGCATTTGGCGATACCATCAACGGTGGTATCCTGGGGGTGCTGCTGGATTGTCATGGCAACTGGACCGCCGCCGTGGCCCTGCTGGACGCCCGGGGCCTGACAGATTCGCCGGACGCCGAGATGCCCAGCACTGTCACAGCTCATTATTCTGTCCGATTCCTGAGGCCAACGCCCTACGGCCCGCCTTTGCGTATCACCAGTAAGGTCGTCAGCATCGATGACCCGAAGGTGAAGGTGGAGATGGCAGTGGAGGCCGAAGGCGAGATAACGGCCACCGGCGAAGGTCTGTTCGTGGCGGTGGAGGAGGGCCACCCGGCCCACCATCGATGGGAGTGAGGTCCGTCGTACCAGGCCTTCCGGGACCTGGAGAAACTGGACTGACCGGTGAGTAGAGTAGCCATGTCGATCGGTTACAAAATAAGAAATTTCGACACGGATTTCACGGATTTCACAGATTATATTTAACCAGAATCCATATCATCTGTGAAATCTGTGTCTTACATTCCAAGGCACCCTCACGCCTGTTCTGCCATCAGCCAACTTGAGAGGCAATAGCTATCGTGAACTTTCGAGGGTGCTATCCAAAACACCTTTGACCCCTGACCTCTTCAGCTCCTCAGCCTCGTATGCCCGACTACCGCGCCCAGACCACGATGGGCGCCACTACGAACACCACCGAACCGGTTGCGGTTCCCGGCACGCCTGAATTGACCCTTGACGTGGCTGATGGATGGAGTGATAAGAGGGGTGCCCGGACCAGCGAAGGCTATCTCGGAGTGAATTAGATGCGGATTGAAGTGGAGGGTAGCAAATGGGTGATTTAAAACATGAGGATTTGACTGGTAAGATAATCGGGACAGCTTTCACTGTTCACAATGAATTGGGTTATGGTTTTCTAGAAAAAGTATATCAAAATGCACTTTGTATCGAATTGAATGCTATAGGATTGAAGGCTGAAAAGGAAAAGCCAGTCATTGTAAAGTACAAAGGCCATGTTGTTGGAGATTACATCGCTGATATTGTCGTTGAGGATATGGTTATTTTGGAATTAAAGGCCGTCAGACAGTTAATTGAAATCCATGAGGTTCAACTGGTTAATTATCTTAAAGCCACCGGGATTGAAATAGGATTGCTGATTAACTTTGGTCCTTCCGTAGAGGTGAGGAGGAAAATATTAGATTAATATTTGACACGGATTTCGCGGTTAAATTAATGACATTGAATCTTGAAACACTATGTTTACTGGTGTGTAAGTGGGAAATTAGACACGGATTTCACGGATTACACAGATTATAGTGTTAATGAAATCGAAGATATTATAACGTTATCATAGAAGATTTTAAGGGATGAAGGTGGTAACTCTATGCTATTATTAGCGTATTGCCGAGAATGTGGAACTCCACAGGGATTCTACAAAAACTCGAATGATCTTAGAATAAAGATCGCAGAGCAAAGAGTATGCGTTAAGTGTGAGACTAGTTTCAATTTCTTAACTGACGGACGAATTTGGAATTTAAACATTGAAAAAATTGACGCAAAGAACTCAATAGATGTGCAGTTTAATAGTGTTTGGGATATAATACACACGAAAGTTTGTGATGTGTCAAAAAAACGTTTCACTAATGGTGAATTCGCAGATTCAGTTGAGGCATCTTTTAAAGAAATTAATATGATTGTAAAGAGATTATATCGTAACAAGACTGGAGTAGAGAAGGATGGTCAGGACTTGATGTTTTCAGCTTTTAAACCTGAAAAACCAATAATTGTACTTGACGACCTTACTACAGAAACTGGCCAATCTATTCAGCGAGGTTATATGTATCTCTTTGCGGGGGCAATGAGTGGTATCCGAAACCCAAAAGCACATGAAAACATTGTTATTAGTCCTGAAAGAGCCCTACATCATTTGGTTCTAGCTAGTTTATTAGTAGAAAAATTAGACGAGTCGGGCCAATTATGAATAGCTGGGATGACTTTCATCAAACTTCAGTGTCAAACATCACGGGATTCTTCGTGAGCCCCGCTGCCCAACGCGGTCAAGCCGCCAGGGCCGTGTAGCTGTCTTTGTGAGGAGGAGCTATAGATGGCTTGGTCGTGCTTCGTGCTTGGAGTTTTCATTGCTACCAAGCTCCGCTAGTCTCCTCGGCTTGGCCTTAAAAGGTATTTACAGGACATGTCCCGATTAATCTATTCTGGGCGGAGCAGGCTTGCCGCCACTGGACAGAGCAGACGCGCTAAGGCTTCAGAATTATAGACACGGATTAACATACTGATTTCACAGATTTTTCTTAATTAAATCTATGAAATCCGTGTCTTATTTTCCATAAGAACCTCAAACAGGTCAGCGTAAGCTAGATTTGCAATCCTCCCCTCATAAATAATAAAATCCGTGTAATCTGTGAAATCCGTGTCTAATTGCAAAAAAAGCCGCAGATTAATACTGATGAATGTAGATTACCTAGAATTGAAAGGGAAAGCAGTGTACCCTCGAGCCCCCACCACCACCCGGCCGTAGGAAAGCCGGGCTAACAAGGCCGCCCGAACCCGATCGCCCGATACACCAGCCCGGCGGCCTCGAAAGCCTGGGAATCGAGTCCCCGGCGACAGTCGATGACGGCCCTGGGTCCGGACATCAGCTCGGCCCATCTGACGGCAGGCAGTTCACGGTAGATGGTCCAAGGGACCTGGACGATGGCCACTTCTGCGTCCTTGAGGGCGACCTCGGGGTCGTCGGTGTACCGGAGGGGTAGTTCGCCCGCCTTTCCATCTGTTGCCAGTTTCTCCCTGACCAGGGCCTTGAAGTTCTCGGTGCCCTCCACATCGTGGGCCGTGACCCGGGCGCCGGCCGCGGTCAGGGCCTGGGCGATGGGCAGGGCCCGGGTCTCTCGCACATCGTCGGTATCGGGCTTGAAGGCCAGACCCAGCAGGGCCACCTTGCAACCTTTGAGGCCGGTGGCGTCAGCGGTGGTGGCGCTAGGGTCCGGGGCGGCGGCCTCGACCAGGGCGGTGGAGGAGGCGGGGGCAGTAGCGGCGGCCAGGGCTTCCAGAGCCAGCTCAAGAGCCCGGGCCGGCTGGACCTCGTTTACTTCCAGGGCAGCAGCCAGGACCCGGGAGGGATGCCCGTCACTATTGGCCTTCGCCTGGATGGCCCGGACATCCTTGGGAAAGCAGGAGCCACCGAAACCGACCCCCGGGACCAGGAACTTGTGGCTGATACGGGAGTCAAGGCCCATACCTTCGGCCACGATCTGCCAGTCGATGCCCCAGGCCTCCGCGGCGTTAGCCAGCTCGTTGGCGAAGCTTATCTTGACCGCCAGAAAGGCGTTGGAGGCGTACTTGATGTACTCGGCGGTACGCGGATCGGTATGGAGCACCGGGCATTGGAAACGGGAATAGAGCTCATCCATTATCTTGCGGGCGTGCTCGTCGCCGGCGCCGATGACGATACGGTCCGGGTTCATGGCATCTTCGATGGCGGCCCCTTCTTTCAGGAACTCGGGGTTCATCACCAGACCCAGGTTCTTCCCCGGAACACGACCCGAGGCTTCGGTCACGGCCGGACCCACGACGGTCTCGGTGGTCAACGGCACCACGGTGGATTTGACGACAACGGTGTGATAGGAATCCGGAGCCTTCTTGGCCAGGGCGCGACCGACACTGGCGCTGGCCTGCTCGATGTAGGCCAGATCGATGGAGCCGTCGGGTCGGCTGGGGGTGCCCACGCAGATGAAGGTGATATCCGAGGCGGCGATCTCGGTTTCGATATCCAGCGAACCCTTGAGGGTCCCGGCGGTCACATGGCGGTCCAGTAGCTCATCGAGGCCGGGCTCGAAGATGGGACTGACGCCCCTGTTCAGGGTCTCGATCTTCTCGGGAATGACATCCAGGCAGACCACCTGATGGCCATGCTCGGCCAGGGCCACGCCGGAAACCAGGCCAACGTAGCCGGTGCCCATGACTGATACGCGCATGGCCGGTGGATATCCACAGGCTATTTGGCCCTTGCGGGTCTCGGGTCTCGGGTCGCGGGCCGTTAACCTTTAGTTGGGAACGGATTCGCCCTATCCATGGTCACTATCTCCCTGCGCCACCGTCATCCGGTCAACAAGAAGGAGGCCCGCACCTTTGCCGAGATGCTGAACGACTCCTACAATCTTGGTCTGGCCTTCAGCCCCGGAGAGATAGAAGTGGCCCAGGGTCCGGGCTGGCAATGCCTCCTGCAGGAGAACCGTATCCTGGTATTGCTCGTCGGGGAGACCATCAAGGGCGGCAGGGCAAGGCTGGCTCACGGACTGGAACAGGTGGCCAAAGCGGAAGGAGATGCTGCCGGTGACCCTGCCAATTCCGGCGTCTGCCTGACCGTGCGGGGGGTATTGACCTTCAAGCCCCGGAACAACTGGGTCGAGGTGGACATGGGAGCGGTACCCTATCTGAGCAACGGAGCCCATGTCATGGCGCCCGGGGTCATCGGGGCCGCTGCGAACGTCAGACCCGGCACACCGGTTTGGGTACGCGATGAACGGAACCGGCAACCCCTGGCAGTGGGCTGGGCCTTGCAGGAAGGGGAGTCGATGGCGAGCAAGGATGCCAAGGACAAGGCGGTCTTCACATTACAGTATGTGGGTGACGAGATCTGGCTTTATGGCGAGCCCGAGTGATCAATTCGAAAGTATCATTCAGGGATTTCTGACGCCGCTTTCTCTTTGGATTCCTTTTTCCGGCGGCGTAGCTCCCGCTCCTGCTCCATAATGTCCTTCTGGGCGACGAATATCACCCAGAGCATGAAGAGGGTCATGACAACGAAATACTGGCCGATGTTCCACCAGTAGTAATGGAACTTGTCCCAGGTCGCGAAATCGTAGGTCTGCTCGATGGGGTAGTTCGACAGGATGCGAATGAGATTTTCCACGAAAATGACCACACTGAAGATGATGGCCCATTTCACCCGGACCTGCCACCGCACGCCCCTGAAGCAGAGCACCAGCACGCCCAGGAACAGGGTCTCCCGGATGCCAGAGCAATCCTTGGTGATCTCCCAGCTAGCGGTAAGCCCGGGAGTGGAGACCGCCGGGGTGCCGCCTTGGACCTCGAAATAGCCACTCTCCAGACCCTGGAACTTCAGGATGGCGACCAGGGTCTTGGCGATGAGCTTCTGGATATGATAAAGGGAGTTGACATCCTGGGTCATGGCCAGATAGAACATATCGACGATGATGGCCGCGAACAGGATGATGATGAAATTGAACGCGGTATCGAACATGAAACGATCGCGGGAGCTGGTGATGTTCAATGCCTTGGCGAGGCGGTCCTCCAGGTCCTGAATGCCGGGCAGGGCGGTCCAGATTGCAGCCAGGGTGGCCCAGATCGCGGCCAGACCATCTTCCGATGGCTCTTCAGTACCGGCCTCATTAGATGTTGTTCTCCCGGTCGGGGGT
>CAYSUX010000001.1:0-37791 GCA_964434315.1 uncultured archaeon | reverse complement strand
CAGCAGCCGCGCCTCCGCTACAGCTTCCGCCTTGAGGGCCCACCCGGCTCGGCTCCGGCCCTCTACGACGTGGCCTGGGCGGAGCCCGGGGCCGTCGAGGGCGCGGCGGGCGTGGGCGAGGTCCAGATCAGGATGGAAAGCCCCTCCCGCAGCGACTGGGTAGTGGCCACCAGGACCGCCTCGGGCGAGTACAAGGCCCGCATCAGCCTCGACCTTGCGGACGCCCTGTTTGGTTCGACGCTGGGCTTTGACGTCGAGGTACGCGCCTGGGACATCAACGAGAACTACCGCGAGTTCCAAGGGCATATGGATGGAGCGGCAGTGGCAGTATTGAATTGGGTTTTGGATACCGCCGCGGATACTTGGGAGGCGGTTGTGGATGCCGTGATGTCGGTTATCAACGCGATTGTAGATTGGATCAAGGAGCAGGTGCAGTGGTTAATTGATAATATATTTCAACCCGCAATTAATTTGGTTGAAAGTGTAGTTGATACTCTATATTCATTATGGTTAACGTTCATCAACAAAGTAAATGAATTCGATGATAGTGGTAGAAGCTCTCATAGTGATGTAGATGATACGATTTCTGCTGGATTAGGAATTTTTAATATTTTTGGTGGCTTATTAAATAGTGTAAAGCCTGTTGTTTCGGCAATAATGAATATAATACAGTTAATTGAACCATTTACAATGTTGTTTGATTTAGGTGCCTTGGTAATGCAAATGATAAGCATTTTAGGAAGTAGCTTTCCAGCAATTGGTAGCCTAATTGGTGATATTACAAAACAAGGACTATATTTTGTTTTAGATAGAATTATGGGTAAAGACAATAGTTTATTTAGTCTTCTAAATGTAGGCACGGCTTCTGTTTCTAGTGATGATTTTTCAGAATTCCCTATAGGGAATAGCTTAAATAATTTTCTTATTGCTGCTAGTTTGTCAAGTACTACTTCGGATATTATGAATGATTGGCTAAGCGATAATCTTTATGATGATCCTGCAAAAATATTCTCAGCAAGTTTTGGTTTAATGGTAGCTCGATTCGGGAGTGCTATTGCTAAGGCTGGTGGAGTTAAACTTTTATTAGATTACGGAAGTGAGAAAAAGGGTTGGAAACCAGATAAAGAAGGGGCACAGGAATTTAGAATGACACTCGTACCAGCATTATTAATCGGGGGATTATTTGCAACATTCAATTTCTTTTACACTATGAATTATATAACAAATTTAGATGGAACTGAAGATCCAGATGAACGTAAAGCGTTTTTGAGGAAGAGTATTTGGCTTAGTGCAGTTGCATTAGGGAGTGGGGTCTGGGTTGCAGGTAAATTCATTATTAACAAAGGTTGGGAACTATTAACAGGCTATGAAACTGGTTTCCTCTTTCTTGGTTTGGTTTTTACAAGTATTTCATCAGCCCGCTTAATTGAGGAATGTATTATATTATACACGTAACAATGACTCAAGTAAACCGTAATAGTCCTAAAACAATATCAAGTTACTTCGGGTTATATTTTAATGATCCTAATGATCCCGAACTTAAATGTTTTGAAAAAGGATTAATTAATCTTTCAAAATTATTTATTAAAAAAAATGTTCAGGAGAACTATCCAATATATTCTTTCATATTAATACTTGTATTACCGATTTTTGCAGTATTTTTAAATATTTTTGCCGCTCAACAAAATAATTATTTAGTTAAGATTATATTAATATTCATTTCATTAATAATAATATATATGCCGATTATTGTAGTTTTGAAAAATTGTTTAATTTTTAAATATAAAACATATGGTATAATAGGTCCAATAATGAATTTATTGGCAGTTATCATATTAATCGCGATTAGGACGCTAAACTATCATCGGACTTTAATACCACACAGTTATAATCTATTAGTAATAGTAATGATCGTAATTGTTTTCTTTAGTGGATTTATTATTGACATCACCAAAATTATTATAAGAAAAAGAAAAGAGTGTATTTCAAAATGATATTTCGAGGCCGCCGACACCACCGAGAGCCTGGCCCTGCTAGAGCCGGGGGCCTCGGCCACCCTGGCCTTTATCCTGCGGCCCAAGGGGGAGTGCGGCCACGGCCAGCTTCACTGTCCTCTTCCGCAGAATCTTTGCTCGAAAGATTCTCGCGGCCGGCGCCAGATCGGCCTGGAGGTGAGCTTTTACCATTACGCCACCCGCCAGCGCGAGGAGCTGCGCCCCGAGCCCGTGGAGGTGGCCGCGAGACCGCCCGCCAGGGCGTGTCTGCGGGGGAGGTCACGCCCAAGGCTGGCCGATGGATGGTCTGCCCCCTGTTGAAGGGCGCCGTCCTCACCCCGGAGGTATGGCAAGAACGCTGGACCAATCTGACTCACACCGCAGAGACACTGAAAGGCCTGCCGTTGGAGCCCCGGGTGGTGTTGGCCGTGCGCAGCACGGAGGAGGACAGGCGGAGCCTGGCCGTGGCCGCAAGAACGAGCGTAGCGAGCTTCTGTGGTCTCAGGCCAGGCCGATGGCTGGCCGCGCTGGTGATCACCGTTGTGGAGGACCTGAACCTGCGGCGGATTGAGGGCGGTCGTGAGCTCTCCACAGGCGAAGCGGAAGTCGGGGCCGAGAAGGGTTCCAAAACCACAACCTTGTTCGCCGCCGACGGGGTCAAGGGCCTGGCCGCGAGACCGCCCGCCAGGGCGTGTCTGCAGTCTCAGGCCACCGGAGGTGGCCGTGGCTTACGTCCTGCGTGTGAGCGTGGCCCCAGGGGAGCGGGAGGGCAGTTGCGACCTCAGGCTGGAGGCGGGCGCTCCGAGCCGGGAGGCGCTACTGGCCGCGAGATCGCCCGCCAGGGCGTGTCTGCGGTCTCAGGCCACCAAAGGTGGCCGTGGCCGTGCGCAGCACGGAGGAGGACAGGCGGAGCCTGGCCGTGGGCTTCTTCTACGGCCTGCTGGACACCATCGAGAAACGGGTGAAGGTGAAACATTATCTGCCCAAGCTCCAGCGGCATGTCCATGGCCGGCGTGTCGAGGGTGACAAGGTGGCCGTGGTCGAGGACTCGGTGGTAAGCCGGTCGAGGGTTGGGGATGGGGAGTAATAAGCTACTGATCGAAACGAAGAGGGCTAAAGAACAAACATTTGATTCTTTTCCTCTTAAGTAAGTCAGACTCAACCCAGCTCCAGCATCCGCTCCAGCGCCACCCTGGCCAGCCGCTTGGTCTCGTCATCGACCTTGATCCGGTTGATGAGCTTGCCTTCGACCAGACCCTCCATGACCCTGAGCAGCTTGGCCTGGTCGATGCGGTACATGGTCGAGCACTGGCAGGCGAAGGGGGTCAGAGTGACTATGAAACGGTCGGGGTAGGCGGCGGCGAGTCGGTTGACCATGTGGTGCTCGGTGCCAATGGCCCAGCGGCTGCCGGGCGGCGAGTCGCGGATGAGCTTCTTGATGCCCTCGGTGGAGGAAAAATAGTCCGCTTTTTGGGTTACCTCAAAGGAGCATTCGGGGTGGACGGCGATCCGGATGTCGGGGTACTCTTTACGCCAGTAGTCGATCTGCCGGGTCGTGAACTGCTGATGCACCGAGCAGTGGCCCTTCCAGAGGATCACCTCGGCCCGCCGGAGCTGCTCTGGGGTCAGCCCGCCGGTCTCCCGCCCTGGGTCCCACAGAACCATCCGGTCCAGGGGCACGCCCATCTTGTAGCAGGTGTTGCGGCCCAGGTGCTGGTCGGGCATGAAAACGAGCTGATCGGCTCGCTTACGGGCCCAGGCGATTACAGCCCCGGCGTTGGAGGAGGTGCAGGCCGAGCCGCCGTGCCGTCCCACCATGGCCTTGACGGTAGCCGAGGAGTTGACATAGGTGATCGGGAGGATCTTGCGACCCGGCTGGGCTTCGGTGATGATCTCCCACGCCTCCTCCACATCCTCGATGGTGGCCATATCGGCCATAGTACAGCCGGCATCGAGGTCAGGTAGGATTACGGCCTGGTCGTCATTGGTAAGGATATCCGCCGACTCGGCCATAAAGTGAACCCCGCAAAAGACGATGTAACGGGCCTTCGGATTGGCCGCTGCGGCCCTGGTAAGGTTAAAGCTATCGCCGGCCATATCAGCAAACTGGAAGACCTCGTCACGCTGATAGTGATGACCCAGGACCATTACGTTCTCACCAAGGGTCTCCTTGGCTGTCCCAATGCGTTGGATAATCGAGTCGAGGGAGGGCTTCGATTTGGAGAGCGCTGTAGCTTGCTCCATCGAAACGCCAAGAATATGGAACGGTCTTAACGTTTTGGTCTATTCAGCATATCAAACTCGCAGTCAGTCAGTTACTTGGTATCCGGACCGCTTCCCGGTTCGAGCAGGATAGAGACAGCATTGCGTTGTCTTTCGATAAGGTCGTCCATCAGGGCTTGCTTGAGCTTCTTCTGGGCAATGGGCGCCAGAAGATGGTAGTCTATGAGGAAATCGCTGGAGCCTTCCAGGCGCTCGGTGATCTGTTCGATATCTCCTTGCTGGATCATCTCAAGCCACTCGTCAAGACCCGTGGCGGCTGCCACCCTGGAGAAATCATCCAGATTTGGTTCGACTGGTTGGCCATCACCATCCGGGAAGACTTCCTTGATGACGCAAAGACGGTAGAATGGGTCACCCAGACCTTCGAGTATCAACCCCGCGCGCAGGGCTGGATCATCGAAAGCCCGGACCTTCTTAAGCTTATTATCAAGCCTGCGTACAAGGTCCTCGGCCTGTTCTGGTGTGAGCCGTAGATCCTGATAGGCGGTCTTGGAAGCCCTGAGGTTGCGGACCCTCCAATAGGTGGCATTGGTACCGGATAGTATGTCCAGTACGACCTCGTCCACCTCGCGGCTCTGCAGGATGCCGGCAATGGGTAGGTCCATGAGGCGGTTGATCTGTTCAACGATGACCGTATCCCCTACTTTGGGTTTGACCTCGGCCTGGGAGATGGTGCTGGTATCTATGGCGAAAAGCTCCTGCTCAGCCTGGCTGCTGGGTGACACCGGCTTGGATTCATCAACCTGTCCATCCGCGATCAAAGGTGCCTCGACCTGAGGTTGGTAGACCGGGTAGCTGTTGTCACCAGAGACCACAGTCATCAGACGCGCCGGTTCATGGTCCTCGGGCCAGCTATTGACCAGATTACCAAGTTGCTCGTTTAGCATTTTGAGCCCGCCAATGACCTCTTCCATGAGGTTGCAATTCTCGGTATGACGCTGCTTTTGAGCCTCTTCCCGGGCGTCCATCAACTCTATGATCTGCTCGGACATCTCCTTGGTCCGGGCCCCTGCTTCCATGGCAATACGCGCTGCCACCTTGGGGGGGATGATCCCTTCGGCCAGCCATTCCTCGTCTGTTCGCTCGGCAAAGTGAGCCTCGGCCTGGGCGGCCTCGCTCTGCATCTCGGCAAAGGCTGACTCCAGGTGATGGTCGACAGTGGTCAGACCTTCTGCCCCTTCCTCACCGGTCATTAAATCGATGGTGAGGCCAGCATCGTCCAGGTCCTCTTCCTCATCATCCTCTTCTTTATCCTCGGCCTTGTCTTTTAACCCGGGGATGGTACTTTTTACCCGGTCCACACTGTGACGCTTCCAGGCCGAGAAGAGTTCCTTCATCTGTTCCCCACTGGGTTGGCCAAGTAGCACATAGAACAGGCCCAGTCCGACAAGCAAAAGGACTATGGCGGCGATAACCACATACAAGAAGATACCAGAACCCCATAACCAGATCAGGCTGATGGGCAGCAGTACAAGACCTATGAATGCCACGATCAGGGAATTCTGGATCATGGAATCATACTGTTCATCATCCAGCTTGCTAAGCAGTATTCGATCCCAGAAAGATGATCCATCCGACTCACCGTCCAAGTCGAAATCCAGTTCGTCAGGCTCGTAGTCCTCATCGTTATACTCGTCCATGTGCGGCCTCGCGTAATATTGAATACATCTGGATATGTTAAATAAAAAGGTGATTTCCATCATATTTAATACTTCTGCCTGTTTATTATCGTGATCGATAATGTTGTAAAGGCGATCCTACATGGAAAAACGCAATGGACAGGGCATTGGATTCGAACGTGTCACAGGCCCAGATGGCGGGCTATCACAAGTCGCTGTATCTCGGATGTGCCCTCATAGAGCCGGAGTATGCGAGCGTCCCGGTAGTAGCGCTCGACAGGGTAGTCGCGGCAGAAGCCATAGCCTCCGAAGGCCTGTACGGCCACATCGGTGACAAAGGCCGCTGTCTCCGAGGCATAGAGCTTTGCCATGGCCGCGTCCCTGGTGAAGGGTTGACCAGCCTGCTTGAGCCGGGTCGCATGGTAGGTTAGATGGGCCGCAGCCTCCAACCTGGTGGCGCAATCGGCCAGTTGGAAGGATAATCCCTGATTCTTGCCGATGGGTTTGTTGAACTGGGCGCGTTGCCGGGATTGTTCCACCGCCTCCTCAAGGGCGACCCGGGCCACACCCAGGGACTGTGCCGCGACCACTATTCGACCGGAGTCAGTGGTACCCAATGCCACCTTCAAACCGACACCCTCGGGTCCCAGCCGGTTAGCGACCGGAACCCTGACATCATTGAAGTTCAGGGTCGTGGTATTGGCGCCCCGGATCCCCATCTTGGACTCGGGTTGCCCGATCTCAAGACTCGCTCCCACGTCGGTCTTGTCGATAACAAAGGCCGTGATGTTGCGACCTCTGGGACCATCGGGGTCAGTAACGGCAAAGACGATGATGATGTCCGAGGTCCCACCGTTGCTGATCAGGACCTTCTCGCCCGAAAGGATGTATTCATCCCCCTTTCGAATGGCGGTAGTTCGCATGGATGCCGGGTCCGATCCAGCCTCGGCTTCGGTCAGCGCGTAGGCTCCCAGGACCTTGCCCGAGGCGATCCTGGGAAGGAAACGCTGCTTCTGGTCAGCATTGCCAAAGTTCAATATCGGCAAGGCTGCCAGGGAGTTGACCACACACACTATGGTGGAGGTCGCCATGCAGGCTCGGGCCATCTCCTCGATACAGAGGATGTAGGAGAGGTAATCGGCGCCGACGCCGCCATACTCCTCGGGCACGACCATACCGAAAAGTCCAAGCTTAGCCATCTCGTCAATAGACCTCGCGGGGAATCCGGCTGTCCGGTCCAGTTCGGCAGCCCTGGGTTTCAGCTTGGTCTGGGAATAGTCGCGCACCATGTCGCGCATCATGCGCTGTTGGTCGTCCAATACCAGGTCCATGGGCAGCTCAGCCAGGGATATGTTTTAACCCTATGGCAGACCTGACCCTATGGCAGACTTGAGGATATTGTGCCTCCTTCGATCACAGATCACAGATATGGATGAAGAACCTTCGAACCCGGAACGTATGGCTGGGATGGCTCCGGTATGCCCGCCTCTTCCAGGCGCCGACGAGCCCTCGAAAGATGATGATGGGAAGAAGCCCGGACAAACGACCATCCTGGAGCTGCTCAACCGGCTACGCTGGGACCCATCCCCGGCCTACGACCTGGCCGACCACTCCATGGGATACTGGGACCGGATAGCCAGGGAGATAATCGAAGCCCCGCTGGCCGCTATCGACTGGGAGGCCTCGGACAAGTTCGCCCTCAGGCTGATCGAAGAGGAGGACGCGGACACCGATACCGACGACGAGGGCCGTAGCCGAGGCGGGGACCCGGGGACCGGTGGTGGCGACGGCAGCGACAGTGGTAGCAGCGGCAGCCGGGGCCGAGGCTGGCGGCCGATCGGCGGTGGGCCCAGAGGCGGTGGCCGGCAGATCGGCAGCGGAGGCGGCGACCGGCGACGACGGCGCACCGTGCCGCTGCACCGCATCCGGAGGGTCTGGAGGGGCGAGGAGGTCGTCTGGTCGAGGACTGGGCCGGAGGGTGACCTGAAATAATGAAATGATGAGCACTCAAACCCCATAAAAATTCCCGAACAGCCTCCGGCTCACACCCTCCGCCGCCCTCGCCCGGCTAGCCATCGCCTCCTCCACATCAAAGCCCGCCCCGGCCACATACTCGGCGATATCGCGCAGAAAGAGCACACCGTCGGTGATGCTGATCTCGGGGTGGAACTGGATGCCCCATATGGGAGCCTCCTTCACACCAAAGGCCTGGACCGCGCAGCCTGCCGAGGTGGCCAGGGCCCGGAACCGGCCGTCGGCGGCCAGAGCCTTGGCGGCTACCTCGTCGAAGTGGCTGTTGAAGGCATGGAATCGAGGGGGCAGGCCGGCCATAAGAGCATCAGGCGATGGGGTCGCGAACCGGGCAGGCCTACCGGGTTCGGTGGGGGTTTTGGTCATGGTCAAGGCAGCTTCTCTGCCCGACCCTGCTTTTGTCGGGGAAGCCACGCCGTCGATCGTGGATTCCATATCAGACAGGATAATCTCGATCCACCCGAACTCGGGCGTGAGGGTGCGGCGGACAGCCTCGGGGCCGATAAGGGCCCTGGCGATGAGCTGGTGGCCGTAGCACAGACCCAGGGTCGGGATCTTCAGGCGAGCGAGCTCCCGGATCAACTCCATCTCGGTGTCCACCCAATCGCGGTCCTCGACGACCGAATCCTCGGAACCCGAGAGGATGGCATGGTCGTAACGGGTCAGATCCTCCGGGAACCGCCCTTCAGGGGCCCGGAAGGTCTCCAGCTCATCGCTGTGGTAACGGGAGAACCATTTCGAGTACTTGGTATCAAGGAAGTTATCCAGCAAAAGTGTGGGCATGAGCGGGGCATGGGCGTCTGGCTAAAAATAAAGGCGGGCGAGTTGTTTTTAGCCCCAATCGACTCCTGAAGGTGATGAATGTCGGGACGGCCAGGGAGCAGATACACACAGCCCTCACCTATCTGGACGATGAACAGCGAGAACTGGCGACCGTCGTGCAGGCAGGGGGCGGGAGCGATTGAAGCTCAAGTTCATCGAGCAGCACGCCCGCAAGATCGTCAATGTCCACAAGCATGTTGACGGGGCCTGGTTCTGGGACCGGTACTCGGCCCATCCCTATATCGGCTGCCGTTTTGGCTGTGAGTTCTGCTATTCCAGGGGCGGCAATTATCTGGGCAAACGGGACCCGGCCACCTTCGATACCCATATCACGGTGAAGCTCAACGCCGTCGACCGACTCAGGATGGAACTGTCTCGGTTGCCTGTGGATGTGGTCGCCGTCGGTGACTGGCAGGTACCGGCCGAGGAGCGTTTCAAGCTCTCCAGGGGTATGCTGAAGGTGGTTCGGGACCTGAAATTCCCTTTGATAGTGATCGAGCGTTCGCCATTGGTCACCCGTGACCTGGACCTTTTGAAGCAGATCAACGAACAGAGCTGGGCCTGCGTGAGCTTCAGCCTCTCCAGTCTCGACCCGGCCCTCAAGATGGCCTTTGAGCCGCGCAGCCCCTCGGTGGAGAGCCGCCTGGAGGCCATGAGCGTTGTCGCCGACGCGGGTATCCAGACCGGTACCAACCTGATGCCCATCCTGCCCTTTGTCGGTGATGACAAGGCTCATCTGGAAGAGGTGGTAAAGGCCACCAGGACTCATGGAGGCTCGTTCGTCCTGTCAGGAGGGCTGACCATGGCCGGGGTCCAGGCCGAACGAAGTCTGGCCGCCGCCTGCAAGCTCGATCCCGCGATGGATGACAAATGGCGCGAGCTCTATCAATGGCGAACCGATGGCAAGCCCGGGTATGGCCCGCCTTCCGGTTACGCGACCCGGCAAGGGCGGATGGTCAAAGAACTGTGTGAACTGCACGGGCTGGCTCACCGCATTCCCCGTTACATCCCGCCGGGCCCATTTGGCATCAACAAGCTCATTGGGGAGAAGCTGTTCCTGGCCACCTTTGACCTGGAACTGGAACAGACCCATCAACAACGGATCTGGGCCTATCGCAAGGCCGCCTGGGCCATCGATGAGCTTGAACATCCTGTCGACGAGCTATATAAAAAGGATGGCGAAGAGGGTCTGACGCGATTACCAGGTATCGGCAAGGCAATGGCGGGCAAGATCGCAAGGTGGCTGGATGAACTGACATGAGCGTTGGCGACTCCCGGTGTGGTGGCAACGACATGCCAAAAAGGACAAAGAACGGGTTGATGAAATACACAAGGAATGATCAGCAACCACAGATGCCGCTTTTCAATCAGGCCCTGGTTGACCAGGTTTATTACAGACCACCGGTTACGCAAGCCATGGCCGAGGGCGATGTTTCCAAAGAAAACTCCGTGACCGGGTCCGGACCGGGAACCCCGAATGGGGACCAGTGGGCCAGATTGGACCTTGGCAATTTCATCTTTGCGGGTCTCTTTGTGGGATTCATCCTGGTCTTCCTGCTGGCGTTGTGGTCTCATATCGGCGATGAAGGAGCCGGCCTGCCTTCGCTCATCATCTTCGTCATCGGCCTTCTACTTTCCACCGTCGGGATAATCTTCACCGCGATGTGCGGGAAGGACCATAGGAACAAGAAGACCATCTTCATACCCAATCATCCCCCGGTCATCGTCGAGAGCCTTCGGAAAGGCCTGGACAGGATCCATGTTCAGTTCCGGCTCATCCCACCTCCCGGGGGATACTCCTACATCTATCGGAAGGTGGCTTCCATCCATATACCCCAAAGTGACCTGACCATTGATATCGAAAGGAATGTGTCGCTGGCGGGCGGTAGCACATTGGTCTCGATCCCTCGGATAACCGGTACAGTGAGCGATACTCACGAGAAGGTCAAGGATATGATCGAGATAATCAAGATGACCGAGTTCTTCGCCGTGATGAGATGAACCTTTCGCCGGTATGGCCTACGAGACCGAATTTTGATTTTATTTTGTCGGAGCCGATAATGTTCACCGATGAACAGGACCCATACTCATGGCATCGGGCGTCATACCCGTAACGCCTGCCAGTCATCCTCCTCGAGACGCCAGCCCAGAGCCCCCAGGTTCTCCTTGAGATGGGGAAGTTGGGTCATCTTGGGAATGGTAACGACCCGCTCCTGGTCCAGCAGCCAGCGGAGCGCCATCTGGGCATGGGTCCTGTCATATTTCTCGGTCAGGGCATCCATATGGCGATGGTTGGCGCCTGTTTCAGTCAGTACACCTCGCTTGAGGGGCTGGTAGGCTATTAGCAGTATGTCATTCTCACGACAATAGGGCAATAGCTCCTCACCTTGATTTCGGTCGAGCAGATTGTAATGGACCTGGTTGGCCACGATCCGGTGTTTGGCTCGCTTGCTGGCCCGCCTCAACTGGGGCAGGCTGAAGTTGCTGACACCGATGTGACGAACATGTCCCTTTTCCACCAGATGATCCATGGCCGCCATGGCATTGCTCAACGGATAGACCGGATTGTAGAAGTGGATCAGGAAGAGGTCCAGGTACCGGGTCCCAATTCGCCGCAGGCTGGCCTTGCAGGAAGCCAGTATGGCATCGTAATTGAGGTTGTCAGCCCACTTCTTGGAAGTGATGAACAGCTCGTCACGCCGACGTCCACGGATCGCCTCCCTCACCAGTTCCTCCACATGGCCCTCGCCATATGTCTCGGCGGTATCGATATGGGTCAGGCCGGCATCGATGGCGGCCTTGATGGCTCTGATCTCGGCATCGTCATTGACGTTCGAACGCTTGTGGCCCCCGCCCATGCCCCATGTACCGATGCCCAGGGCCGGTATCTTGGTTCCACCATTGAGGGTCTTGTACTCCATGGCTGCCATGAACCAGTGGAACAGGTACTTACATTCAAGTCTTTGGGTGCTTTAGGTAATCTTACAGCCTTTTCGCTAATGGACTTTATGGACCAGGGAGATCAAAGATCGTCCCAAAGGCAGGCAATGGTCTAGTGCCAGGGATTGTAGTCCTTTTCACCGGGCACGGTCACATAATACTTGAAGGCCGGATCGCCCAGCAGCGAGAACATCACTATCTCCTTCCAGTGAGCATCCCCACCCTTCACGGGTGTGTAGTCGTAGTTGTGATAGGTCATGTAGCGGTTCTCGGTGTTCATCACCGCCTGTCCCAGGGTCAGCTCGTCGTCAAGGGTCTTGTCGGCCAGTCCCGCGAACCAGAGGTTGTTGAGGTCCCAGTGGTGCTCTCCGGTCACCTCGCCGACAACACCGCCACCATCCTGGCCGATGTTGGAGTAGGAGACCTCGGTGGCTCCCACCAGGGCCACGGCACCGGCATACATCCAGTTGGTGGCGAAGGCCCGGTCCATTTCTATGGGGTCGCCGCCGTAGCTGAGGCCGTGGATCTTTGTGTTCTCGCAGGAGAATATGTGGGTGGATTGAGGCGGCAGGTAGAGATGGCGGGCGTCGGTGCCTTCGATATGACCCTGGCCGGCCACTCCCTGGCCATAGTAACGCCAGGTGTAGAAACCGCCGTGCCAGGAGCCGTGGCCGCGATAGAGGACATGGCCGGCGGACTGGACATAGGCCTCGATGTCCTCATCGGTGGGCAGGTCCTGGGGCATGATCTCCTCGCCCAGAGACCCACCTATACCCCAGGTGCTGACATAGTGGATATCGGTGAACTGCTCATCTTCGTAATCCCGCACCGCCCATAACCCCGGTGTGTTCTGCAAACGCATGTCGGCCACCTCGAATCCGTTGAGGTCGGCCCCGGTGGTGCGCCAGGGATAGGTCTCGTCTCCATCGCTGTAGCTCACGGTCACCTCGGGAGTGATCCGCTCGTAATCGAAGGTGCGGGTGATCTGGTTGGCCATGCCCTGGACATTGTAGTTGATGAAACGGCCCACCGGCACATCCATGGCTGTGTGGTCGTTGTCGATGAAGCCGTAGATGATGTCCGAAGAGACATAATCGGGCTCGCTGTCGGAGTGGTCGATGATCTCCCACTGGGGAACGGCCTCGGCCGAGCCCAGCAGGGCGATGTTCTCGATAGGGCCGTACCGGGCGTCGAGCTGTCGCAACTGGGCCAGCAGGCCGACGGCGTAATCGTTGAGGTGTGAATCGTCGAAATTCGGGGTATCATCGTTGTCCTCGGGCAGGACATAGGCCCATTCATCCCAGATCGGATCGGAATTGTCGGGAGTGGTGACGTTGGTGATCACGTAGGCGTTGTGGTAAGCGGCTATCTGACCGCCCACGGCCGAGAGCCAGGGAACGTGATAGGAAACCTCGTTGCCGTTGGTGGCGTCAACTCCGCCCATATCCATACAATCCTTGGGGTTGACCGTCAGCACATAGCTGGCAGGCTGGTCATTCTCGCTCATTGCCTCCCAGACATCCTCCTGGGACTCGAAGGTCGGCTTGTGTAGGATCATCGTCTGGTTCAATACACGGGCCAGAGGCGCGACCCATAGAGCCTCCTCAAAGCTACCGACCGAGATGATGCCCTCGTAGCCCTTCATCGTACGCAGGAACTCGTTCACCGCCTTGACCGTGAAACCCACTCGCCAGACCTCGCCCACCTGGCCGGTGACCGTCTCCTCTGACGCATCACTGTTGGTGAACAGGAACTTGGGGGCATCCCGGTCCATGTGGTGGTTGATGGTCCACAGGGCATGGTCGTCGAGGGCGCCCTCCTCCAGAATGAAGAAGGGTTGGAAGCCCATGTCCCGGGGCACGACAATAGTGGAAAGCAATGCGATCAGGGTCAGCTCTTCTTCCGAGCTGGGGGCCTCGACTATGACCATGTAGGCGATGGCTTGCCCCTGGGCAATCTCGTCCTCCTGCCACGTTTCCGGATCGGGTTCGGGTCGTTCCACTGTGGGGGAGTATTGGATACCTGATGTCGATTCATCATCATCCCAGAGAAGGAGACTTATACCTCCCGCGAGAAGGAGAATGGCGATGGATATGGCCATCAGGGGTGTGTAGTTGGGATTCTCTTTGGAGTCCATGGGGCTCTAGATGGGTCGGTTAAATAAGAATTATTGCGATAGGAATCCCATTTGAGCCCCAAACAGCCATTCCGAGGGTCCATTTGTTCGATTCGGTATCCGGCACTCCCGCCAAGCTAAAAACATCAACCAAAGAGCCATGTTCCATGTTCTGCATAGCCATGTCGATTAAAAGCAGCCGGGCCAATACGGCCCCATGGCTCTCGTGTTCCCTGATTTCAGCCTGCTCCACCAGTTCATCCCCTCGGCCAAGAGACCGGTCAATGAAGATGGCGAACAAGCGACAGATAATACACCACCCGCAACTACGCCCGCAACCGCGCCCGCAGCCAAACCCGGCACCCGGGAGCTCGTTTCAGGTTGGCCTCCAAAAGGCAAGATCGATCTGGCGTTATCCAACGTGGCCGGGCTGACCCTGGAGGAGCTACTCGACCTCGGGGCCGAAGGGCGGCCGCGCCGGATGAACCTGGGTGACCCGAGCCTCAAGATAACCCCTGCCCTGAAGGAGGTCGTGGCGGCCCGCCATGGCCGTCCCGGCGAGCCCGAGCGGGTACTGCTGACGGTGGGGGCCTCGGAGGCCAATTTCCTGCTCTTTGGAGCCCTGGTGGGTGATAGACACGGCAGGAGCGGCCCAATGGTCAGCTCCGGCAGCGGGCCGCCATTTTCCAGGGTCATCATCGAGGACCCGACCTATCAGCCCCTGGTAAACCTGCCCACCGGTTTCGGGGCCCGGATCGAAAGATGGCGGCGGGTTCCCTTGAAAGGTTGGCAGGCTGACATCGATGGATTGGCCGGGCTTCTTGAAGCCGATGACGAACCCGCCCTGGTGGTCATGACCAATCTGCACAATCCCTCGGGGGTACCGACGAGTCCCGAACGGATGGGTCGGATCGCGAAACTGGTGGGCGACCATGGTGGAACGCTGCTGGTGGACGAGATCTTCCGGGAGCTCGAACCCGGTCTGCCGACCGTGGCCGCACTGGGCGATCACTGCCTGTCGGTGAGCTCGGGCTCCAAGGTCTATGGCGTATCGAATCTCAGGGTCGGCTGGGTGATGGGCGAACCGGAGCTCATCTTGCGACTCAAGGAACTCAAGGAGTATGTGAGCGCCGTCAATTCCGCCCCCTGTGAACTCCTGACCCTTCAGGCCCTGCAGGTCGGGGACCGGCTGGTGGAGCGGGCCAGGGCCATCAAAGCCGGGAACCTACCGAGAGTGAAGGCCTTCTGCGACCGGCGTCCCGAGCTGACCTGGTATCCCTCGGCAGGGCTCATCGCCTTCATCGGCGTGGACCATCCCCTGGGCTCCCTGGGTCTGGCCAACCGGCTGAGGGACGAGTTCGGCATCCTCATCAGCGCAGGCGAGCATTTCGGTTGGCCCGGGTTCCTGCGGATCGGGTACGGCTGTCCACCCCGGGAACTGGCAGGCCGCCTGGAGGCCCTGGGCGCGGCGCTGGACCGAATTGGGTAGTCGCCCGGTTTGAAACCTGTCCTACTCCCTGTTCCCTATTCCCTACTCCCTGCTCCCTACTCCCTACTCCCTACTCCTATCTACTACCCCCTCCTCCAAAACCTTAAGTCGAGCAGGGACCTAGTCCATACCATGGACCTCACTCAGTTGTCGGCCGTCGTGATAATAATCGTCCTGGTTCTAGGGATGGGGGTCTTCTACGCCTTGCAAGAGGACGAAAAAGAGAGCTATCTCATCATCGATTTCGATTGTGACCGGGCCTTTCACGATCTGGAATACCTGGCCGGCGACCTGCCGAATCGGGCATCCGGCACCGATAACGAACGTCAGGCTGCCGAGTATATCGCCGAGCAGTTCAATGCCTCGGGATTGACCGACATAACGATCCACGAGTATCCCTGGACCCTATACGAGCCCGTGGGCTCACCGGTGTTGAACATCATCTACCAGGAACGGGAATACCTGCTCGGGCAACCTGTGGGTTGGGGCGAGAATGACCGGATGAACCTGGAGCACCATTACAACTTCACCATCCTGGGATATTCAGGGACCCTGAACGACAACAATCTTGAGGTCATCTATGCCGGCAATGGGGACGAGGCAAACTACTCGGCCATCGAGAACGAGGCCTCGGGCAATGTCGTCCTGGTGGAGAACGACGGAGCGCGTTCCTACTCGGAACTCTATCTGGCGGCCCTTGAGCATGACGCCGCCGCCTCACTGGTCTTCGACAAGCATCGAACCCTCCCCATCGCCAAGACCTCCATCGGCATGGAGGAGGGCACCGAGCACATGATCCCCTTCCCCGAGGCCTATCCCGAGCATGCCAACGACCTCATCCCCCATCTGATGCTGGATAATGCCACAGGCTATCAGATGATGGAGTGGATCGAGAGCGCCTCCGGGGATGACGACCAGAGGATCGTGGCCGACGTGGATGTACGGGTCACCATCGAGGAGCGACCGGTGCTTGTCGTGACCGGGGACAACAAGGGCTCCGGCGATGATGTGATCATGCTGGGCGCTCACATGGATACCCATTATCTGGGTCCCGGCGCCATCGATAATGGCGTGGGTACGGTCACCGTGCTCGAACTGGCCCGACAGTTGGGTAATATCTCGGGTCTGAAGAAGACCATCAGATTGGCCACCTGGGGCGGTGAGGAGATCGCGTTGCTTGGCTCCTACGGCTATTTCCTGGATCAGCGCGATGAACTCAAGGACCACCTCGAGATCTATCTGAATTTCGACATGGACCATGCCGATCTGGAGGATGGCGCCAACCGGATCCCCCTGGAGATCAATGACCAAAAGCATGTCAAACCCATTGAAGCCATACGCAACCAGTTCTTCAAGGAAAACCCCGATCTGGCCAAGCTCTACGAAGTGCCTATCACCTACCGCGAATCTGCAGGTCCCTCGGACCATAAAACCTTCAACCTGGAGGACTTCGATACCCTGACCTCATATGGTTCCGGCTCCAAGTACTACCATACCATGTGGGATAGCCTGGAAGATGAGACCATGAATCCCGAGTCAATACAGATCGCAGGGCGTATTGAAGGCAGTTACGCTTTATATCTGGCTCGTCGATAGAACCACTCGCATGGCACCGAATCCCGAACCAGTCGAGCCGACCTCATCGCCACCTGTGAAACTCCTTGATGAACGCACCGTCAACCAGATCGCCGCAGGCGAGGTCATCGAGCGTCCGGCCAGCGCGCTCAAGGAGCTGATCGAGAACAGCCTGGACGCCGGGGCGACCAGGATCGATGTCAGATTACGTGATGGGGGCAAGGAGCTGATCGCGGTAAGGGACAATGGGCATAGCATGGAACGAGGAGACCTGTTACTGGCCTTTCGCAAACACGCCACCTCCAAGATCAGGAGCTTCAATGACCTGGAAAAGGTCGCCAGCTTCGGATTTCGGGGCGAGGCCCTGGCTTCCATCTCCTCGGTGGCCCGGGTGCGCGCCCTTTGCCGGACCGCGGGAACCACAACCGCCACCCAGATGATTATCGAAGGGGGCGAGGTCAGGTCGGTGGAAGATGTGGGAGCTCCCCTGGGGACCCTTATCGAGGTGGTGGATCTCTTCTACAACGTTCCGGTCCGCGAGAAATACCTGAAGACCACCGCCACCGAGCTTCGCCACTGTTTGACGGCCATGACCGCCATCGCCCTGGCTAATCCGAGGGTTAGCTTCCGGTGCGAGCACAACGGACGGGAGCTGCTCAACGTCCCGGGAACCGACAGGGTCAGGGAAAGACTGGGCACATTGCTGGGACCCGAGGTCGCCCGCGAGCTGGTCCGGGTCTCATATCGAAGCCCCCAGTTGCAAATCGACGGTTGGATCGGCAAGCCGGCCCTGATGCGCAAGACCGCCGGCGCCATCCACCTCTTCATCAATGGCCGTCCGGTGCAGGCCAAGACCCTTCAGAGGGTCATCAGGGAAGCCTACTTCGATCTCCTACCCGGCAAACACTATCCGATAGCGGTCATCGACCTGGAGCTCGAGCCGACCAAGGTCGATGTCAATGTTCACCCGGCCAAGCTCTGGGTGCGACTGGCCGACGAACCGGCGGTTCTACGGTCGTTGAAAGAAGCCGTCCGGATGGCCCTGGAGGAGAATGCCCTGATACCAAACCTCGAACTGCCATCCAGGCGAAAGGCCCCGGAGACCATCCTGGGTCCAAACGCGGATGAGTCCATCGGGTCCGCGGAGGGTATCGGGCCGGGTCCGGAAATGACCGAGATGGACCACACTCACTCCCAGACCCAACTGGAGGTGGCACCCGCCGGTGAGGTGTTGCCCGCTGACAGCACATTGCCGGTCATGACACCGGTGGCCCTTCTGGACCGCAAGTACATCATCGCACAGGACCCGAAGGGGCTCTACATCATCGATTACCATGCCGCTCATGAAAGGGTCATGTACGAACGGTTGAAGCTCTCCCACCGCTATTCCAACATCTCATCCCAGGCCTTGCTGGAATCCCGGACCCTGGAGCTCTCGCCGGATCAGGCCGCCATATTGCAAGAGCATATCAGGGAGTTGGAAGAGCTGGGCTTCGATATCGAGCATTTCGGGGGGACCTCCTTCGTTGTCAGGGCCGTGCCTTTGGTCCTGGGGGGCGCCTCGGACGAGCAGGACCTGACCGATATCCTGGCCGAGTTGGCCGAGGTGGGACGCTCCCGGACCATTTCTGACCGGATGGAAGGCTACCTTCACACCGTGGCCTGCCATTCGGCCTTGCGTGCGGGAGAGGAGCTGACGCCGGCCCGCCAGAGATGGTTGATGGCCGAGATGACATCCATCACCAATCCCTATGCCTGCGTCCATGGCCGACCGACCATGATGTCCATCACCGTCGACGAGCTGGACCGCCGGTTCAAACGTACCGGCTTTTGAGCGTTCCCGACCAGGAGAAACGTTAGAGATGGAAAAGCTTTAAAGAGGACAGCAACTTCAGCACTTGTATGCTAAACCCAAAATTGGACGCCCTTATTGCCGATTACAATTCCAGAATTTCTACGTTAGAGAAATTGAATCGGGATTACCTTGCGGAAAAAGCACAGAAGCTTAAGGAACTGGATAAAAAGACAAAGAACAAGATCAAACAGCTTGAAAAAGAACGTGAATCTTTGGAAGCTGGTTTTGGCAGTGAGATCAACAAGTTCTACGAGGATTTCGGCGCCCAGAAGAAGCAGTTGGAGAATAAAATCAACCGGGAAGCAAACCATGTTCAGGACTGGAACAAGAAGTTCACGAAATCCAAGGATATAATCGAGAAACTCGAGGCTGAAAAGAGCGCAAAGACCGAAAAATTCAATGAGCAACTGGCCGGACTGGAGAACGATCAAGCCGACCAGAATTCCAAATACAAGGAGGTCATCGAGCGTTTGCTGTTCCTGGATCAGCAGGCCAGAACGAACTATGATTCGCTCAACAACATGCCTCCACTGGATATCGACAAGATCACCCACGAGTCGGTCAACAAACGGTCGGCCTACACCAACGAGATGCTTTGGGCCCAGATACACAACGCCAATGAGACCTTTACCCTCTCCAACAAGAAGATCGAGCTGGACAAGGTCATTCAGAAACTGGGCAAGCAGATCGCCAAGGCCAATGATGAGAAGGAAAAATTCGTTCAGCTCATGGAAGCTGAATTGAAGGAACCCTATGCCACCTACCGGTACAACGAGAAGAACCTGAAAAAATACAAGGACAATCTGGCCAAGACCAGAAAGGATCTTCAGGCACTGTTGGATACCGAGGAGCCTTTCAAGAAATCCAACGAGGTCGACAAGAAGAAGGCCATCGAAAAGATCAAGAAGAAGATCGCCAAGGTCAAGGGTGAATTACCGGACAAGAAGAAGGGGATCATGAAGGATTACGACGCCATGATCGCGGCCAACAAGAAGACCATCGAGAACCTCCTTGAACAACTTAAGAAAGCTGTAACGATGGAATCCCAGTTGAAGAAGCGTTTGGACGAGCTCAAGTAGATATTAAAGAGACGTTATCAACTTCAATGTGGATGGATCCGTCGGTGAATGGACCTCCTACCTTGTAACAGATAGGGATGAGATGTAGCCGGCAATCATTCCCTTCATCCCTGATGTTCCGGATGCTGTCGGGGATAAAAATCAACCGATACTATCCAGGGAAACGGGCAAAGGATCTAATCGGAATCCGGGGTCTTGTCCGGTTCCAGGTCGAGGTATTCCTGGAGGCCTTCGATGAGGCCTATCTCGGTCTTGCTGCTGTCATCCTTGATACGACCGATCTGTTCGGTCAGGGCCATTATATGCTGGATGTTCCGACCCTTGCGTCTGATGTAATCGTCCCATCTCTTCATGGTCTCGAGGTTCTGTTCGGCAAAGGTACCCAGAACCTCGCCTATCACCTTGAACTCCTTTTCAATGGCTAACTTCAGCACTTCCTGGGAGATTATCTCGGCTTCGATCTTGACCTGCAGCAGCTCCTGTTTCTTCACCGCGTTGGCCGCGACATCCTGAAGCTTCAATATCTCCTGCTTGTATCTGGAATGAAGGCTTTTCGCGTCTTCCAGGTCGCCTTCCAGGGAGGTGATGATGTTCATCTTCAGATCCATCTCATCATCGAGATCAATGACCTTCTTCTTCATCTTGCAAAAATCCTTGGTCATCTTGGAATCGTCCACCATCCGGTCGGATCGATTCTTCCTCAGGCCTTCCAACTCGGTGGTCAGGTCGATATTCCGGTCACTGGTCTTGGCATAGAGCTCCTTCAACTGCTGGTAGAATCGGGTCAGTAGCTGCAACTTCTTGTATAACAGATCGGAGGCCTTGGCCTTTGCGTAAAGCACCGACTTCTCGTATACTTCCTCATCCAGCATCTTCTGAAGCTTGACCGCCTCCTTCGAGACCTCGACCAGTTGGTCCTTCTTGGTCGTCAGGTTGTCTTCCAACTGGCTCAACCGGAGCTCTTTCTTCTCCAACTGTTCCTGCCTCAGGTTCCGTTCCCTGGCAGCCTCCTCATAGCTGGCCAGGTTGGCATCCCTTTGTTCCTCTACCATCTCAAGTCGCTTGGCCTGGGTCTCGTATTTCTGCTTGTAATCGACAGAGGCTATCTTGTCCATCTCTATTTTGTTCTCAAAGTCCCGATGAGCCTGCTTCTGCTTTGTGAGCTCATCTCGCAACCTGGAGAGATTATCGTCGTTCTTGGCCTCCAGCTCGTACATCTGCTTCTCATGATCGATGAGCAGGTCCTTGTATCGGGATGAGAGGTCGGCCAGCTCCTCTTCCATCCGGTGCATCTCATCTTCGTTGTTGAGCAGGGTCTTCTTGAGATATTCCAACTGTTGTTTCAACTGGGCGTTCTCATTCTCCAGTTCGATGGCGCTCAATAGATTGCTCATATTGGGATAAAGGCTCTCTTTCGACCCCTCATCCAGGCCCCCGGAATAGACCCCGGTCGTATTGTCCTCACTGGATGAACTGGTCAACTCGGCCGAGTTTTGCATGATTATTCCTAGATTGAAGAATATAAAAACCTTGTGCAATTCAATGTCGTTGTTTTAAAGAGCTGGAATCGATGGTGAGAATACGAAGGAAGCCGGTAGGCACCAGAACAGGATGCGAACAACGACCCGATGGAGCTGGGTATAAACGCGGATTTTTGCTTCGTTTCGGTTGGGATCGAAGTCTTCAGCCCAGACCCTGGATCAGATCCTCCAGAACCCCTTTCGGGTCCGAGGCCTTGACCACTCCCGAGGCCAGCAGGATACCCTGGGCTCCCAGATCCATGGCTGTGGCCACATCGGTACGGGTCTTGACACCGGCGCCGCAAAGGACCGGCACCACCGGATTCCCCTGACCTTCAGCAACGGCCCGGGCCGCCTCGACGGCTCCTGAGACCACCTCCGGTCGGGCGGTGCTGACCGAGATATCGCCACCGATAAGCTCCGGGGGCTCGACAGCCAGGAAATCTGGACCCAGGGCCGCTCCGGCAGCGGTCGTGGTGACCGTGTCGGTGCAGAGAACGGTCTGCAGATCGACCTGGCGGCACCGCTCGATGACAGTTCCGATATCGGCAAGCCGGAGTCTGTGCTCGGAGTGGTTGACCAGCGTACCCACGGCGCCGGTACCGGCGACGGCCTGGGCCAGGACGGAACCGGTAAAGGAGCCGAAAACGGCGGGGTCTACATGCTGGGCCAGCAGCGGCAGGTCGCAGGACCCGGCGTAGTTGCCCAGATCGATCGGCCCGGCGGCCGCGGCCAGGCAGACCCCGCTACTCCGGGCCAGTTCCTCCATGATCCTGGTAAGCTCGAAACCGGCCGGCCCGTATCCCTGGGCATAGGTCTTGTAGTTCAGGATGATGCAGGGGGTGATGATCTTGGTTGAGGAGGGCATGGACCAGCCAATGGGCCAGGCAGCATAAAAGCAGGGGTCGATGGCCAGGGACCTGAGGGTAAGATATCTCGGTTCCTAAGGGTGAGTCTTAAAAGTAATGTACACTGGCCGGGCCATGGTAGGGCTGAACCCTATCATCAATGGCAGGTGAACCTGACATGTCCAGACCATGGTCCAAGGTGACCAAACTGCTCCAGGCCAAAGATGGTGCCGGGCTCATAGAGCTGTTGACCAAGACACCGCCCTTGAAGGAGGAGCGCCTGAACCAGGTGCTCGAGGGACTAAGAGGGTTGGATGCCCCACGGGTCATGGCCCCGGCGCTGGCCGCCCTCGCCCGGAACAGGCTGGCTCCCGAAGTGGGACCCAGAATGGAACGACTGTTGCTCGAGCTATGTCGGCGTGAAGGCGTGCAGTACATTCTGGCGGTTGTCCGGGCAGATCCCGGCTCCCGGTCAATCGCCCGGGGACTGGTCAGGCAACTCGACCCTTCCAGGAACCTGAAACAACTGATCGAACTCCTGGCTCAGGAAGATCCGGAACTCAAACGCTGGGCCAGGGACATCATCCGGGGTTACCCACCAGAGGCCACGATCCCCGAGCTCCTGAAAGGGATGGAGGGCCCGGCCAACCTGCGCCTGAGCATCGTGGAGATCCTGGGCCTCCTTCGAAACCAGCAGGCTATCAAGCCCCTCATAGGGTTGCTGGGAAAGGCCCGGGGCCCCATGATGGAAGCCACCAAACAGGCCCTGGCGCGATTCGGTGCCCTGGTCATCGAACCCCTCTTGAAGGTCATTTCCGACGGGACCCGACATGAGAAGGAGGCCGCCAGGTCGATCCTCGACACCATGGGAGAGCTCCCGATCGATACCAGGGTGAAGATCCATCTCCTCCAGGGTGAAGAGGAGCAGTTGAGAGAACTGGGGCCAAGAGCGTTCGAAACCCTGATAGAGGCGATAAGATGGAAGGACCCACGCCATCGCTTCATGGCAGCCATGCTCCTGGGTGATATGCAGGACCCCAGGGCTGTCAAGGCTCTGGAGAGATTGCTGAACGACGGAGATCCTCCGGTGCGCCATGTGGCCCTGGAGGGATTGGGCAAGCTGGGCCAGGTCGATTCCCTGGATCCACTGCTGAAGGGTTTGAACGACCCTCATGAGGAGGTCGCCCGTACCGCGGCATCCGCTCTGGGAAAGCTGGGAGCGCCGGGTATCGAAGGACTGGTCCAGGCAGTGCAAAGTGACGAGGGAAAGATCCACCAACGGGCCGGACGGGCCCTGTTGAACCTGGGGCAAACTGCCATCGACCCGCTATGGAGGGCCTTCGAGAACTCCAATACCCAATTGAAGGAGCGGTATGCCCAGTTGCTGGGCCGGTCACCGGATCTGGACATGGCCCGGCGTGTGGAGATCCTGTTGAGAGCCGAGAAGCCGGGAGCCCTGGGGCGATTGGGTCCCGAGGCCATCTCCTACCTTGTTCAGGCCCTGGGTGACCTGGATGACCGGCGTCAGAGGATCGCCAGTTCGGCCCTGACAAAGATGGGCACGGTCGTTGTAGAACCCCTGGTGATCGTCATGGCCGAGGATGACCTCAGGCGCCGCCGGGCCAGTCTGCAGACCCTGTTGGATCTGGGACAACCGGCATTCGACGGACTTTTGAAAGGACTGGAGAACCAGGACCCCAGAATGCGCCGGGACTCGGCCAGAGCCCTGGGAGCCCTGGGCGAGGGTAAGGCCTTGACCGCACTGTCCAAGGCTCTGAAGGACCCCGAGATCAGGGTGGGCAAGGAAGCGGCCCAGGCCCTCATCTCCCTGGGGGCGCCAGGCATCAAACAACTGGGTAGATCAGGTAGTGAGCTGGGCATCGAACCACTCAAGACATTCTTGCTGGACGGGACCCAGCTGGTCAAGGAGACCACTGAAGCCCTGGTAGCCCTGGGACTGTCGGCCAGAAAGGGGTTGGAGGAGGCCCTAAATCACAAGCACTCGTCGGTACGTCGACAGGCAGCCAGAGCCCTGGGACAGTTGAAAGAGGGGCCCAGTGCCCCCGCGCTGTTGAGAACGATGGCCGATGAGGAAGGTGAGGTCCGGGAGGCCGCGCAGGAGGCCATGGTAGCCCTGGGAAAGGGAGCGGTCCAGTCCCTGATCAGGGGTCTTGAGAAGCCTCATTGGTTCGTACGACAGGGATCTGCCATCGCTCTGGGCCGGATCTGTGACCCACGAGCCCTGGAGCCCCTGGTTTCCAAGCTGGCCGACAGTGATCGGTCGGTTGTGGCAGAGGTCAAGAAGGCCCTGATCAATTACGACAAGCTGGCTTTAGGACCCCTCGTGAACGGTCTCGATGAGGCTCCCGACATGGAGTTGAGAACACGATTGGACATATTACGGATCCTGGGCAGAACCAACCTGGAATCCCTGCTGAATCACTACAAGACCCTATCCGACGGCTCGCCAAGGCTGGAGATGTTGCTTCGGGAACTGGCACCCGAGAGAATGACCGAGCAGTATCTGGAAGGATTGGAAGGAGATGATGCACGATCGAACGAGGGTGTTGAAGATGCAATGAGAACCGGGATGTCCTTGAGCCCGGAAATGGTCCAGGAACTTGAAGACCTGACTCCCCAGGATAGGTCGGGAACCCCGGAAGGCGAGGTTGAGATCAAGAGCTCACAGAGAGAGAAGGATGAGCCGTTGACCCGCCCCTGGGAGCCCACCTCGGATGTATCGACCCAGCTCCAACGTCTGATCATCGCCCACAGGGAAGGTCTGCTCACCGACGTCGAGTTCGCCAGGGCCAAGGAGAAGTTGCTCGGGATCTAGTCCTGTCCGAGCGGCCCGGATAATGGCTGCTAGGCGATCTACCGGATTAACGGGTTACCGTTACCGGGTTACCGTGTCGATGACCAGATAAAACCTGGCTCGGTTTCGCTCTTGAGCTATATAGTTTCGCTCTTGACCCTTGACCAGATGATGAAATGGTTCTCAACTCTCAACCGCGATAGTCATCGTAATCCAGGGGATTCCAGACCCGCTTGCGGAACTGCTCGGGGTCGAGAGGCTTGGGGATCTCCTCCAGGATGGTCCTGGCGGTGTCCAACTCCCGTTGGGCCTCGTTCTTGTCCTGGTACATGTAGGGGTTGGAGACCCGGTCCTCGGACACAGCCACTTTGACCTCGAGGTCCTTGATCAGCTTGCGCTGACGTCCCATGGCGGCATGTAACGTATCGGTCTTCTGGCGCACGACGACCGCCCGGTTGATCTCAAGGAAGTGGGTCAGCTCGCGAGCCACGTTGGAGTAGATGGAATCGGCGTTGTCCCGGGTGATACGAAGTGACATGGCCAGATCGTCCAGGCTGAGGTTCTCGGCCTTCAGAGGTTCCTCCCGGGGATAACCACCCAACTGGTGGTGGGTCAAGTACCAGGGCATGAGCCCCTTCACCGTGTTACCCGGAGGGGACATGGCACGACCCTTGACCCAACCCTTGGGCTGGATCCCCTGTATTGCAACCTGGGCCACCTCGGGGCGCATGGCCTCCTTGGGCGGGAAGTAACCAAAGCGCAGGGCATCCTGTATCGCCGTGCCCGACATGGTCAGATGGTACTCCGGGGGATGGGGGCAGGTCTTGGCCGTTGCCATGCACGAGCATCGGGTGCAATAGAATGAGTTCTGGAAGAACAACGGTTCGATACCCAGTTCTCCGGTCAAGAAGTCATCGAAGATGTGTTGGGCGGCGTAGGGATCGTAGAAATCCTTGAAGCCGGCATGGTCACGACCCAGGATCAGGTGGGTACAGCCGAAGTTTCGCCGGATGATGGCGTGCATGATGGCCTCCTTGGGTCCTGCATAGTTCATCAACACCCGTAGCGGGGCCATTACGACCCTGTCGGCGGGGTAGTAGTTGGCCAGGGCGGCGTCATAGGCCGCCAATCTGAACTCATTGCGAAAGTAAGCCTTGCGGGTAGTCTCCACGATGGGATGGATGAATAGACCGTCGTGAAGCTCCAGGGCGCACTTCTGCAGATACTCGTGACCCCGATGGATGGGATTGGCGGTCTGGAAGGCCACCACTGTCTTCCAGTCCCGCTTGACAAACTCGGCTCGCACCTCGACCGGGTCTTTGCGAAGGCGCTCGAAGGAACCCCAGAAGGTCTTGCGTAGCAGTTTTATCGGACCTGCCAGGAAGGTATCGCCCAGACCGGTCATGGTGTAATTGCAGCCCGGATGGGCGGTATCGGTGGTGCCGAATATGGACTGGCAGTAGAATTCCTTGTCGATGGAGAATATCTCCTCGAGGTCCAGCAACGCGATGGGAGGTCGGTCGGGATTGGAGCTGAGGACGATGCGCTGACCGACCTCGATGCCCGCCTTGGCCATGGCTTCCTTGCCTTCCGGGAGGCTCATGGGAGCCAGAGGGTAGGGAATGGTCCAGGGCTCTCCGGTGGGCAGATGCATTGTCTTGCAGATGGAGTCGATGGCCTCGGAACCGACAAAGCCGGTCATGGGCGAGAGGACACCGGTGCCGATCATCTCGGCGTTGATGGCCACCTCGGGACCCACCTCCAGGATTGGCAGTTCTTTGACCTCGGCCAGGGCCTGTTCCCGTTCGGCACCGACGAGGATACGATCGATAAGCTTTCCACCAAGTGGTTCGGGTAATGCCATGGGTTCACCCTCGATCAGGCGTGAAGTCCGCACTCCTTGGTCTCGGGATCCTCCCACCACCAGCGGCCGGCGCGTTCGTCCTCTCCGGCCCTGATGGCCCGGGTGCAGGGGGCGCAGCCGATGGAAGTGAAGCCCTTCTCATAGAGGGCGTTGCTGGGGATATCCTGCTTAACGGCGTAGGCCATGACCTGCTCCTGGGTCCAGTCGGCCAGGGGGTTGAGCTTGGCGATGCCGCCATGCTTCGCGTCATACTCCACCTTGGGCAGGGACGAGCGGGTGACGGCCTGTTCCCGGCGCAGTCCGGTGACCCAGGCCGATAGTTCGCCCAGGGCCCGGTTGAGAGGCTCTACCTTGCGGACATGACAGCAGAGGCGGCGGTTCTCCACAGATTCCAGGAAGCAATCGATGCCCCTGGTCCGGACCAGGGCCTCCACAGAGGGTGAATCGGGAAAGAAGGCCTCCAGTCGGGTGTCGTACTTCTTCTCCACCTGCCCCCAGACGGCGTAGGTCTCGGGGTTCAGCCTGCCGGTGTCCAGGGCAAAGGCCCTGGGGCTGTCGGTGAGCTTGGCCAGCATATCGAAGACTATCAGGTCCTCCAGGGAGAAGCTGCAGGCTATCGACAGGGAATCGCCGAAGCGGTCGAGGGCCCATCGCAGAACCTCCTGGGGCGTGGCCTGGTCGAGATCGGAAGCGGCCTGGGCCACCTCCTCGGGTGTCAGTGTCATTCTGTCATTGGTGTCGACGGCGGTGTCGGCGTTTGGGTCGGGGCACATGGTCGGTGTCTCCATGAGATCGCCTGGAATGATATGGGTGAATTAGTGAGGTCAGGTATATTAAGATAATCCTTAGGATGTGGGCATTATTGATTAGAATCTCTAAGTAAAATTGGTTTAAAAAATCTAAAATCCTTAATATCAAAAGTTATTGGCATTAGTTATCACCCCAAGACCCTAATATTCTTTGAAAATATAAATATATCACAAGAATTATTTCGAAATTCTAAATATTGGAGTCTTACGATATGGGATCAAAAACCATTCGAATTATGACCCATGGTTGACCAAAACGCCCTCCCCTGTCTTTCCGGTATCACAAAGGACCGATCCCACCATCATCATTTCGTCTGACTGAGAGGCGATTGTACTGTACACTCAATAGCCTCTTACGATTTATCCTAACGGCAGATAGGCCGAAGACCGTCACAACTATCAGAGGGATGCCGGGACCGGGCAGCAAACCTTGGTCATCATCATGTTCAGATCCAATGGTGATGGTGAATTTGAAGCTATTATTCGTTTCATTTGCCTCTTCGACCCTGTTCCAGGGGTCAACCAGGACCTCAATGACGTAAGCTCCGGATCTATCAGGTACCCAGACGAAGGTAACCGTTGTGTTACCGCCCATCTCCGGAGAAGTATTCACAGTGGCAAGGGTGGCATGGTTCACCAGAAGGGTCACTGATATCCGGGGCTTGGGCCACGCTTCAGGAGCGGTAGCCATCCATATCACGATACTCACCTGATCCCCTTCCACCAAAGGTCCGTTCGTACGAACATCCTCCACCCAGGCATCGGGCAGAAACGCCTCCGGTTCGAGCTCCGGTTCCTCACCGGTCAGGTTCCCCAGGGGCCCCTCGGTCTCGTTGCCCCAGGGCCGGGCCAGCAGCCACAGGGCGGCCTCCAGATTGGCCTCGATCTCATCAGAGGTCATCCGGCCGGGCAGCTCGATGGTGAAGGCCAGGGTCGAATGGTTGGCGTAGAGCCAATCGGCCAGGTCGCCCCGGGCCTCGTAGCCATATATGTCGGGGTCGGTAGCCTGACCATACCGGTAACCGGTCATGGCGCTCAGGTTGGAAGCCATGTCGGTGAAGTTTACCAGATCGCCCGCCGGTACCTGCAGGGAGTCGTTCCAGCCCCAGGGATAGTAGATGACCGGCTTTGCCGTCCCGGAGTGATAGCTTATGACCGAGAGGAAGGGGATAGTACGGCTCAGGTTCTCCAATGCCCGGGATTCCGGTTCGGAAAAGGGGTCCGGACCATGGTAATTGTCGGAATCCGGATCAGCGGAGGTATGGCTATCGACGCCCCATTCATAGGCGAAGTTGCGATTGAGATCAACCCCGTCATGCTTGGGATCGAATCTGTCGTTCTCGTTATTATCCCGGGCGTTCTTGCGATGGTCATGGAAGTAACCGTCGGGATTGGCCACAGGGATGATCCAGATATCCCGGGCCTTCACCAGGGCTGTGAGGTTGGGATCTGTGCCATAGCCGCTCAGCAGGTCGTTGGCCAGGGTCAGGGTCAGGTCGACACCCTGGGGTTCATCGCCATGTTGGGCAGCCAGATAGAGTATCGCAGGATCGGTCGGAGGGGTCAGGTTAGAAAGTGATTCATTTATATACTGGTCGTCGGAGATACGGATTCCCCATAGGGTCCTTCCCTCCCAGGTCTCGCCCAGGGAATACCGGTTGACCAGCTCAGGATATTGCGTTGCCAGCAGGGCCAGCTCATCTTCCACCTCGACCCAGGTGGCAGGGGGGTCTGCCCCTGCTGAGCCCACGCCCAGGATGCCGGCAAAGAGAACCGCGAACGCGCTGGCATATATGACCGGGCGTGAATGACGAGGGCTCGGGCTCACAGACTGATACAAATGACCTGGCTTATGAAGGATGCGCTTGCGATCCTAGCCGATGTAGCTTAGATGGTCACCCTTGGTATCTTCTCCGGTGAACTGGGATTCCATATCCTTGAGATGAGATGCCAGAAGGTCCATCTGCTGAGCCTTTTCCTCCAACTGGGTGATGTCCAGCTTCAGGTTAAGCAATTTCTGGATGACCTCCAACACCACCTGCGCGGATTTGGGATCCACCAGATAACCCGAGGTCTCACCCATCAGACAGCCACCCTCCATGCCCCTCAGTATGCCCATGCCCAGGAGAAGACCCGAGGCACCGACTATTCCCGAACCGGGTTCATCCTTGGAGAACTCGACACCGGCTTCGGTCATCTCCTGGACCACCTTGGCGTTGGTGCCGGCACCCAGGACCCGGGGTTTGGGAACCATCTTGCCCAGTCCGTAGCCTCCCAGGGTGTAAACCCGTTTCACGTTGAGATCCTGGGCCAGACCCAGGATGATATCGCATAACTCGTACTGGCCCTCGGGGGTGAGACCCTGGTATTCACCGGTCAGGATCAGGATGTCGTCCTGCTCCTTCTTTGGAGCTCTGTAATAGTGGATCTCGTTGGAGACCAGCTTCACCACACCCTCCTCGTCGATGAGTACCTGGGGTGGGAAGTGTTTGGAGTAGAGTTCGTAGATCTTTTGGGTCTTAAGCTCATCGATGAGGTGGGCTGCGGCAAGCTTGCCAACATTGCCCACACCTGGCAAGCCTTCGATCAAAATCGCCGATCTGGGCGCTACCTTCTCGATCTCGTGAATGATGACTGGTTCCATTATTTCGCCTCTGTACCGGAATTGGCTGATGATGTCAATGAACTGGAAGAGCCCTCACCCTGCTCTCGCCGTATTCGTAGCAACGCTCGCCTGTAGTGTCCGTAATGGTCCTCAGGAGAATACCTTGGCGGTATCGGTGATAGGGTCTTGGTATCACAGTCCTGACATCTGACCTGAAGAGTGTAGCGGGAACAGCCGGGACAACGAAATATCTGGGAGCGCAAAGCCCTCAGCTCCTCTCGAAATCGATGGTGGCCGAGGCCGCCTTCAGGCTGCTCTTGATGCCCGACAGGGTGTTTTCCAACTGGGATTCCGCGATCTTGTAGTCGGGAGCCGATACGGTAAGCCTGTATCGAGGCGCCCCGGCATACTGGATCTCAACCTTGGCTTCGTCATGGGTGGCAGCCACATTGGACAGTGCCTGCTTGATGAAATTGATACCCTCGGGATGGTGAGTGGTCAACTGAAGATAGCCTTCGATGGAAACATAGGGTGGTGAGATGTTCTTCTTGGCGGTCTGGATGAATTCCGATATCCATTCCCCTTCGAATTTCTCCTTGGCCAGGGCCTCCTCATCAATGGCAACTGCCTCGAAAGCCGCGTAAAGAGTGCCGAAGCGGTCCTTGAGTTCGTGGCCGAGTGGTTCAAGTTTGCTCTGGTCGAGTTCAAGGCCGGATATCAGCCTCTCCAGTAATTTGGAGGCTTTCTGCTCGTTCTTCCAGGCCCGGATCTTCTCCTGTTTTCGGTAACCCGAGACCTGCTTCAACGATAGGTCGATACGACCCCTGTCAGCGCGTACCCGCATGACCTTGCAGACGACCTTCTGGTTCTCCCGGATATAGTTACGGATGTTCTTGACCCACCCGGAGGAGACCTCGGCGATATGGACGAAACCCCGTTGACCATCATACTCAAGCAGGTTGACATAGGCGCCCTGGGCTTCGACCCGGTAGACCGAGCCGATAACGAACTCTCCTTCTTCGGGTAGATTGTCTACCATTACTCCAGAGCCTCCACCAGCTCCCCAAGAAGTCGGCCCTTGCCGCCCTGGGGCTCGAGAAGCTTGGCTCCGCAGACCTGGCAGGTGACATCCGATCCCGGATGGGAGAAAGTGACCTTCTCGGTCTGGCAATCATTACATTTGACCTTGAGGAACTTGGATGTCATTATTCCACCAACTCGTATTTCTTGGCCCGGATCGAGGCTGGTTGATGAGCCTTTTTACATTTCTGACAGCGGTATCGCCTGGCAACACGACGGGTGGGTTTCTCCCGGCCCTCGGGCTTGGGTCTGGGGAATCCGCCATAGCCGGCGGTGACCCGCCTGAAGAGTCGCTGTCCGCGTTTGAGCTCTGAGGCCTTCTTCTTCTTGATGCGCTCAACCTCATGGCGAGTGTGGGTTGTGCATGAAGGGCAATATGTTTTGATAAAACGAGGCTGTTTCATGTAAATCCTCGAATAGCTTTGCCTGCTTTCGGCTAGGCTCGGGGGAAGGTGCCAAACAAGGGCCCTATTAATATCTTTATGCCGACTGCCGACTCGGGCTATGTTGAGCCGACTCGGGCTATTAATGGGAAAACAAGGGCTGCCAGGAGCTGCCGCAGGAGCTGCCCGCGACCAACCGAACTACAGCTTCAAATAGTAGCCCGTGATAAAGTGGTCCGTGATAATCGTCGATAACGATCCGGGTTCGATCGTGGTGATACCATGTTGATGTTCCGTGTCAGGGGTCAGGGAGTGACCCGATTGCTGGAGTGCCTGGAGACAGATGGTTGGGACAATATTTCCCGGCTGGGTGCCGAACCCTCGGGACCCGGGCGATCGCAGGTGCTCCTGGCCGAAAAACTATTCCTGCGCCACAACGCCACCATGGGTCTGGTCATGGTCGCCGAGGGGTTCGTTTCCGACGAGGTCATGGTCACGATAACAACCATCGGCGGGCGCTCCAGCTTACTGCGCCTAAGGCTCTGGGCCGATGAGGAGCTGGAGGAGGAAGCTGCCCGAAGGGTGAAAGAACTGGCCGGCTCAAGGGATTGGCAGGTGGAACGGGTGGAAGAGTATCACCACCATTCGTAGCCCTGTGCAGTGCCAGGGTCATTCCCGGTTCAGTTCAACTCTGAACGGTCCATACCATCCAATCCAGGCCATTGACGCATTCATAGGCTCTGTCTGAGGCTTTCAGTTATCATTAGCATTATCATTATCAGCAGGCCAACTACTTCGGGGATGGCCAATCGACCTCGATACCAGTGGTTCGAACCAGGTCGCAGTCACCTGGGGGAAGGACCCGTTCAAGGATGTTCTGGTCCACATCGAACGCCGCGGCCAGTACCTGGGCGGTTTCGCGACGGGACAGGTATCCCGGACGCAGTACCACATATCGAACGGAGCGGGCCTCAAGGGCCGGTACCGGGCCGCCCATCATCTTTGGTGTCCCTTCCACATCCACCCAACCCACGGCCGCCTCGACCGGCTGGTTGCGATGCCAATGGCGCCGACCCCGGATGACAAACGAGCCCTTGGCCAGGAACTCACCGGTCTGGGGCGTCTTGGAGACCTGCTCGGCCTCGGTCCAGTAGGTATGACCCGAGGCGACCCGGGTCGGCCAGGCCTTGGAGTAGGCCAGGGAATAGAGGCACCCCTCGTGGGCCGCGGCCGGGTCGACACTCCCCTGGTCATGCTTGACCACCACCGAGGGAGCGCCGGTCAGGTCGGCGTGGCAATAGACATCGTTGTTCTTTAGATAACGACGGACCACGGTCTCGTTGGAACGGGCGTCCCGACCACCGACAACGACATTGCCGGTGGAGGTGATGAACCAGCGAAACCTCTCGAACCAGAAGGTTCTGTCATTTCCGGCGACAGGGGTGGTCTTTGCCTTCGGTTCAGGCCTGATGGTCCGGGTCTGGGCTTCCCTGGCTCCCCTGGCCTTGTCCATGGCTCTTTTCGACCGGGCATAGAGGCGATTGGCATTGGCATCCACGGTGGCCTCCAACTCCAGGATTATCGAATGATCGTGGAGCTTGACCTCTACCTCCTTGTGCTCCGGGTCAACAGCCACCAGGCCAGGCAACTCATCGATCTTCGCGGCCAGGGCTTCCCAACCCTTTTGCTCGACGGTCAGCGAAAGCACCTCCAACATCCGCTGGACCACCGTGTAATTGGCATAGAGCGCCTCGGCATCGCTCCGGAAGCGGGCAGACATCCGCCTGTAATTCTCGATGGCCCGGCATTGCTGTTCAACACGTCGTTCCCATCGTTCCAGCTCCGGGTCGGGGGCCTCCTCGGCCACCTGGTCCTGCCTGGCCCGGTGGAGCTGTTCATAGGCCTCCGATAGACCTGGCAGAGTCCGGAATTCGAGTTCTCGATGCAACCTGGAAACCCAGGGATAGGCGGCCACAGGGCGCTCATCCTCGAGGTACAGATGGGGCCTGGATCGGGCAGTATCCAAAAGCTCCATGATCATCTTGACCACCGTTTTGGCCTCTTCGTGGTTAAGGTCGCCAGAGGGATGTTCCGGGTCCATACCACTCCGGGCGAGCACCTCCCGGGTAAGTTGAGGCCCCAGATTCAGGTCCCTGGCCAGCCTTCTTTCAAGGGATCCCTCACCCTGCGATAAGTGATCAGTCAGCTCCGATCGTTCCAGATCGCAAGGGTCCATTCCCTGGGGTGGTAGGAGATAGGGTCGACCCACCCGCAGGCTGCGGTGTCGATAATCCCGGGGCTTGAGCACCCAGAGTAGCAGACCGTCCTGTACCAGCATCAGGTTGCCACGACCGAAGAGCTCCACGACCAGGCGTCGGGTCTCTTCCTGACGCTGAATATCGAGCCACATGATCCGGTCCAGACCGGGCTGGCCGATATCAGTGACCCTGCCGGAACGCAGATGTTTGCGCATTATCTGGGCAGCCTGGGAGGGGGTAGCAGGGGTGGTTATCGTCCCCTGTGAGATGTGGGGCAGGCCGCCCAGGGGTAACAGGAGCTGCTGACGCTCCCTGTCAACGCTCTTGAAACGCAGCAGGAAGAACGCGGGGTCTGGTTGGTAGATATTCTCCAGGCGTGAATCCAGTAGCGACTCCCGGAACTCACGGGTCAGATGGCGCAAGGCAGCCCCGCTAAGGCTGAATGGCATGGCCTAAGCAGGGCTCCTGGGCCTAATAAGTTGAGGCGATGTCCGGGAATAGACCCACGATGGTGTCTACTCTTCGTCCTCGTCCTGGTTCAGGCGGTGGCGGTATCGGCTGGCCAAGCCGGCCAGTACCAGGGCCGCGCCCAACAGAGCCACGAATCCCAGGGTGAACGATGGTTCGGTGGTTCCGACCTGGACCAACGTGAAGCTCTTGGTAACGTCGTTGTTGTTGGCGTTGGATTCCCCGATATCGACATCATTGGGGTCGGAATCATCGTTGAACTTGTCGACCATTATGGAGAAGTATATCTCCTTCTCATAATCCCGGTCAAGAGAGCCTGAAATATCCTTGTTGGGTGTGAACGTCACGGTAACTGTCTTTTCATCGCCGTGGTTCAGGGTCTCGATGTACTTGGTTATGGAAGCTCCATCACCCATGTCGACCACACCCTCGGATTCCGATACATGGACATCGATATGCTGGGTGGCGCGTCCGGAGGAATCGCGATTACCGCCATTGTTGCGGACCGTGATGGTAATGGTGACATCCTGTGATGTGGTACCCCTGACATAGGCGGCCCGGTGGGAGAACTCCACGTCACCGTCCTCGATAACGAAGTCGGGCAGAGGGATGATGGCATCAGCGCGCTTGTTCTTGGCAACACTGGAAGCGTCATCCTGGCCGGTGGCCCATATCTCGATCTCGTAGGCTCCGGCATCGGCGTCGAAGGGAGCCGTGATGGTCACACTGGAGGTTACCTTGTTGTTGGGCGCAGCGCTGGATCCGGGTATGAGGGTCGTGGAACTACCCGCGAAGGTGAAGCTCCAACCGGTCTCGGGTTGGGCCGAGCCCGAAGCATAGGCATTTCCTTCCAAGGCGAATTCGATCTGTTCATAACCGGTGTTCTCGAGGGTGAATCCCCAGACGACGTTCTCGGCCTGGTAAATGAAGACATTGCCCTCGTTGTTGACATCATCGATGGTGAGCTCGGCGTCGTATTCCTGAACCGCGGTCACAGTCAGGGTCAGGGTCGAGCCACCGGTTGTCTTGGTGATGTTGGCGCCCTTGGTCAGAAGGCCCCAGTTGTCGTATCCCATGACCTGGATCTTGCGCTCTCCGAGCAGATGACCGTTGGCGGGAGCGCTGACCCAGAAGTAGATGGTCACCGAACTTTCCTGGGGGACCTCGATGACATGGTCGATCGTGTCGCCGCCATAGCTGTTGGGTACCTGTACACTGGGTAGAGGCGTACCCACAAGATCGGTGGCGAAGCCGTGAACCCAGTCGTCGCCGGCAAGGAAATTGGCCTCCATCGTCAATGGTTGTACACCGAAATCCGAATCGGTGTTGTCCAGGGTGATGGCGAAGGTTACATTTTCACCGTTCAGCACGGTCTTGGAATTCTCATCGGCCGAGATGATGACCTCGGAGATGTTGATAGCTGTAGAGTTCAGGCTGAACAAGGTAAAGGAACCTAGCAGCAATACCGCAATAGCCACAGCTACAGCCATGCGGCGTCCTGTGAAGGACTCATGTAAATTGGCTTTTGTTACCATATTTTCTACCCCGATTGGGTTCGAACGCCCGAAGGGCGATTCTGCATACACCGGATTTTTATAAAAGAGTTGTGATTGAAATCCCATCGGTTGGGCTTTTAGTTTATAAATAAGGGCCCATTCGAAGACCATGCCCGATTCACAGGACCGTAGCGCTCGCCACATTTCCGGTAACGAAGCCGCCCTGGAAACGGCCCGGGATTGGCCCGAACATCTGGAAAGGGCCTGGAACCGTGACCTGAAGATCGACTTGCGTATTGAGAACGTCAAAGGGGTCTGTATCGTCGGAATGGGAGGCTCGGCCATCGGCGGAGCCATGGTCCGCGCCGCCCTCGGACCGGTACTGAAGGTGCCCCTGGAGCTGGCCAGGGGATATGGATTGCCGGGATGGGTCGACCGGGATTGGCTGGTCGTGGCGGTCAGTTACTCCGGCAACACCGCCGAGACCCTGGCCGCGTTCGAACTGGCCGGAAAACGGGGATGCGGGCGCCTGGCGCTCACCACCGGAGGTCGATTGGCAGCCGAGGCTGATTCAGTCGGGGTTCCGGTAGTGGAGATTCCCACCGGATTCCAGCCCCGCGCGGCCCTGCCCTATCTTCTCGTCCCCCTGCTCAGGGTACTGGGCGGGTTTTGCGAACCGGCACCCGAATGGGATACGGGGCGCATCTACCGGGGATTGAAAGAGCGCGAGGACCTGCTGGCCGAAGCCGGACGGATAGCAGAAGTTCTGGAAGGTCGGATGGCTGTGGTCTATGCCTGGGAAAGGTTCGAGCCGGTGGCCTACCGGTGGCGGACCCAGATGAACGAGAACGCCAAGGTCCTGGCCTTTCACCATGTCCTGCCCGAGGCCGACCACAACGATATCGTGGGTTGGATGGGCGCCCCCGAGGGGATGGCTGTGGTCCTTTTACGCACATCCCTGGAGCCCCCGGAGGTAGCGGCCAGGTTCGAGCTGACCAGAAAGCTGGCCTGGGAAAAGGGCGCGAGGGTGGTCGAGGTCACGGCCCGGGGCGATAGCGCCCTGGCCCAGATCCTGTGGCTGGTGCAGACCGGGGATGTGGCCTCGGTCATGCTGGCCGATCGACTGGGAGTCGAGGCCACACCGGTGAAGGTCATCGAGGCTCTGAAACGAGAGCTTGCGACCCGTGAGGCCTGAAAATGACCGCCATCTGGGTCCAGTTGTTGCAAGGATTGTGGTTGACCCTGCCCGCCTATCTGCCCAATTCGGCGGCCGCGGTCTTCGGAGGCGGCAAACCGGTGGACGGTGGGCGTACCTTCAAGGATGGCAGACGGTTGCTGGGCGATGGTAAGACCTGGCGTGGCACCATCGGGGGGACGGCCTCGGGCATCCTTCTGGGACTGACCCAGGTGGGCTTGCTGGCCGGTCTGGGCCTGGCGCTGGACCTGGAGCTTCCCGACTTCTTCGGCTCTTTCCCGTTCCTGCTCTGGGTCATCTTCCTGTTGGCCCTGGGTTCATTGATGGGGGACATGGGAGCTTCATTTCTCAAACGCAGGATGAACGTGGAACGGGGCGCCAAGTTCCCAGGTCTCGACCAGTATGACTTTCTCATCGGAGCCTGGCTTCTGGTCATCATCGGAGCCTTCGATTGGTTCAGGGATTGGTTCATCAACGCCGACGATGGACCCTGGAGATTGCTGGTGGTTCTCATCGTCACGCCCATTCTGCATCGCGGGGTCAACATCATCGGCTACAAGATGGGCAAGAAAGATGTACCCTGGTAAGATAAAGGCCAAAACTGGCAAGGTAACGGTCAAAACTGGCAAGGTAACGGTCAAAACTGG